>CAMYKI010000011.1 GCA_947258985.1 uncultured Acidimicrobiaceae bacterium | reverse complement strand
CAATGTCGACGACGCCGTCTGAGTCCACGTCTCCAAGACCAGCGACCGAAGTCCCGAACCGATCGAGGTCGTCAAGGGGTCCGGTGAGGCCACCGGTGGTGGAGGAGATCTTCTGCTCTCCTTTTACCGTGCCGTTGGCGTTGAGGAAGAGAACGTAGACGGCACCGCGGTCGGCGCCGCCGTCATCGTCGCGAAAGGCGCCAACGGCTATGTCCTCGGCGCCGTCGCCGTCGACGTCACCGATCCCTGCCACAGTTCGGCCGAAGTAATCGACATCGTCGAGGATGCCGCCGAAGCCGCCCTGGGTGTCGGAGATCTTCTGTTCTCCCTTGACGGTGCCGTCGGTGTTGAGAAAGAGAACGTAGACGGCACCGTGGTCGGTTCCGCCGTCGTCGTCGTAGTTGGCGCCGACCGCAATGTCGTTGACGCCGTCACCGTCGAGATCACCGATACCGCTCACCGATCGTCCAAACTGGTCGTTGTCGCCAAGGGGTCCGGTGAAGCCACCGGTGTCCGAAGAGATCTTCTGTTCGCTCTTCACGGTGCCGTCGGTGTTGAGAAAGAGAACGTAGACCGCGCCGCGATCTCCGCCACCGTTATCGTCGAAATACGAGCCGACCCCGAGGTCGTTGATGCCGTCGCCGTCGACATCACCGACCGACGCGACATCGGCGCCAAAGTAATCGCTGTTGTCAAGGGGTCCGGTGAGGCCACCGGTGGTGGAAGAGATCTTCTGTTCCCTGTCGACCGATCCGTTGGCGTTCAGAAAGAGGATGTAGACCGCGCCCCGGTCGGTCCCGCCATCATCGTCGAAGAGCGCACCGACCGCGAGGTCATTGTTGCCATCACCATCGAGGTCCCCAATCGACACGGCGCCACTGCCGAATCGGTCGCCGTCACCCAGGACGGCTGGAAGGCCGCCTTCGAGATGGGAGATCTTCTGCTCGGAGCCAACCAGGCCGGTGGAGGCGCCGGTTGGGAGATCGAGGTAGTCCGACTGGCCGTCTTGGTCGGAGTCCCGGGCATCGCGAGGATCGCCATCGCCATTGGGGTCGGCGTTCTCCGACGCCGTCGCGGTGCCGTCCCCATCGTCGTCGGCGTCGAGGTAGTTCGGGTTGGCGTCGCCGTCGGTGTTGGGGCCGGGGCTAGTAGCCGGGTCGTTGTCGGCATCGGTGTTGGCATCCTCTTCGAGGTCGCATAGCCCGTCCGTGTCGGAATCGGCGCAGCCCGCAGCGACGTTCGCGGCGAACTCCGATGTATTCGAGCCGTCGATGGTGATCGCCGAGATCTCATCACCGGTTGACAGCGCCGTGATCCCGGTCAGCGTCCAGTCGCCGGATCCGTCGGCGTTGGCCGTGCCTAGGAACTCCACGCCCTCGCCGTAGTTGGTACCACCCGAATCATCGCCAGCACCAGCAACTGCCCGATAGACCTCAACATCGCAGTTGGCGCACGTCGTGCCGGAAACCAGCGCTGTCGTCGCAGTCGCGATCACAGGAGCGTCGACGCCGTTGTTGCCGGTGGTGGCGAGAGTGCCGGCGGCGAGGGTTACCCCATCGCCCTGGCCATGCGGAGCTTGGAGATCCGAGGACTCGACCAGGTCAATTGCGATCCCCGTGTTCGTGCCGAACTGGTTCTGGCTGATGAGGTTCCCGGTAGCTGCCGACCACGTGGGTACGGTGACGGGACGTTCGCCGACCACGATGACTCCCGGTCCCGTGTTGTTGGTGATCACGTTCTTGGACACGGTGCTGCCGGTGCCGAATATCCGCAGGCCGGCCGTCTCGGCTCCGCCGGAACCGTTCTGGACGAGGTCGTTGTTCTCGATGGTGTTGCCGCCGGGACTCCGCCAGGTGTCGATTCCCGGTCCGCCTGTCTGGGTGATGAGGTTGCCGATCGCCGAATGGCCGGAACTCGTTGTGCCTTCGAATGCCAACGTGTCCATGTAGGGGCCGGAGGCGTTGTCGAGTCCGGCGGCACGGATCTCGTTGCCCGTCACGAGCCATCCCCCGGTATTGGTGATGATCATGACGCCGTTGTAGTAGGTGAAGCCGATCAGGTTGTCCCGGATCCGATTCTCTTGGCCCGCTCCACCGGAGATGGCGTCGGTCACGTGGACGTTGTTACCGTCGGTGCGGACTGCCAAGCCGGGATCGACGAAGCCGTCTGCTGCCGAACCGATGACGTTCTGCTCGATCACGATCCCTTCGAAGACAGGGCCTCCGCTTGGGCCAACCTGGATGTTGGCGTCGGTCCCAGCAGTGGTGTGGTCACCGAATCCGTAGATCGCAAGGCGCCGAACGGTGGTGGAATCGGCCTGGATCACGAAACCCGTCTGCGGAGGCGACGGGGCGGTCTGGTCTCCCTGGATCTCCAGCTCGGGAGCGTCGACCTGAGGAAGCGGGACGCCGTCGACTCCGACATTCACTCCGCCTCCGGCGTTGGCACCGAGGAAACCCGTGTTGGTGTTCCGCAACGTTGCCCCGTCGCTGAACTCGTGTGCCGTTCCGTCGATCGTCGCGCCCGAATCGGTCACCGCCGGTAGCGGGTTCGTCACCGAGACCTCCCACCACGTCCCGTCGTTGGCGGGCACGGCCGGCACGAACCGCATCGTGTTGTCACCCGCAATGACGTTGGCGCTGTCGATGAACTGGCGCAACGAACCCTGCACCGTCCGGTTGGCACCGAGATCGTGGTCGGTTCCATCGCCCGCAAGCGTGTTGACCACGATGTTGTGTGAGAACCCGTAGTCGACGCCCGTCGCGCTGGCTCCAGAGATAGCGACCATGGTGTAGTGCTCGGGAGCAGACCCACTATCGGAGACGCCTGCGTCGCGGCCTCCGTAGCACGGACCAGCCGACCCGCGTTGGGCGGCGCCGCCCGTTCCGTCGGCGCACCAGGTGTCGGCCGGGGCGTAGGTCTGTTCGGCCCACAGGTCACCCTGTAGGGCAGTCGGATCCTGAGAGGAGGGCACGGTCGTGGAGTCGACGCGTACGAAGTAGTCGGCGAGATCGGCGAGCCCGGAGAACGAATAGACCCCGGACGAGTTGGTGACTACGGGTCCGGCTACCAGCGTGTCCGTACCCACGTCGAGGATGGTGTTGGTGTTCGTGTCCTCGTAGAGGTACACGTCCACACCAACAGCACCTGGGTTGTTGGCGTCGCCGATAGTCCCGTCGTTGAGGACGTCGCCGGCGATGTCCTCGAAGACGGTTCCGGAGATTGAGTAACTAGCCGGTGGGGATACCGTCAGGGTTACGGTGGCGGTATCGAATCCGCCGTTCGAGTCGGATGCTTCGTACGTGAATGAATCGACGCCGGTCCAGCCTGCATCAGGCGTGTAGGTCACGTCGCTGCCGTTGTTGACGACCGATCCGTTGCTTCCCTGTGCCACCGCGGAGATGGTGAGGGGGTCAGTGTCCGGATCGGAGTCGTTGCCGAGGACGTCGACCACAGCGGCGATGTCTTGGTCAGTGCTCGCCGAAGGATCGTCTACGGCCTCAGGCGGGCTGTTCGGCCCCGTGGCTGTGACGGTGATCGTCACTATTGCCACATTCGAGTCGCCGGTTCCGTCGTTGGCGACGTAGGTGAAGGAGTCCGTGCCACTCATGCCGGCAGCAGGCGTGTAATCGAAGGAACCGTCCGCATTCAACGTGAACGACGCGGCGTGGCTCGGGCTACCGACGAGCGACGCCGTGAGCGGGTCTGACTCCGGGTCGGTGTCATTGGCGAGAACGCCGGCCTCCTCCTCGGTTCCGTAGGTAGCGAAGGAATCGGTCATCGAGGCGTTCTGGGCGGCGATCCAGTCGACCGATCGAGAGATGTTGGAGATGCGGACTTCGTCGAGCATCCCCAACCAGGCTTCGGTTGGATTGGCGGTACCGTCGTTTTCTTCTGCGCCGATCGTCACGTCGTTGGCGTCGGTCGAGATCGTGCTCCCCAAACCCGTGAATTGCCCTACCTGTAATCCCTCGGAGTACAGGGTGAGGTTGGTTCCGTCGCGGACGCCGGCAACATAGCGCCATTGGTCGAGGGGTAGAGACCCCGCGTTGCCTGTCATATTATCGGGACCCACGATGCTCAGCCGATCCGGATTGGACTGATCACCAAACAGCGCAAAGCTGTCGCCGCCACCGGTTCCCAACTGGCGACCGACGATGATGCTCCACATGCCGTTGTCACCCGTTTGCTGGGCCCACGCCTCCAACGTGAGTTCCGTCCCGGTGATCGACAGTTCGTCGGCGCCGTCGCTCGGGATCCGGATGTAGTCGGGGTTGGGGACGACACCCGGGAACGAGAGTCCACCACCAATCGCTCCGGGCTGCAGATTGGAAGCATCCATGTTGTTGGGAGCACCGTGGTTCAGGAACGAGGTGGAATCGAGGATCTGCGAGGCACCAGGGTCTTGATTCATGTGCCAGACACCGACGTAGCCGTTGCTCCACACGCCTGACGAGTCCTGCGCATGGCCGACCGAGTCGTTGTCGTAGTACATCCAGATCGAGTCTGTCGTCGACCCGGCATCGATCTGGGGTACCCGGACCCAAGCGTACGACACACTGCCGGAGTTCCAGTCCTCGATCTCGTAGTCGAGCGGTGTCCCGTCGGCATCCACGAAACGCAGGTCCTCGCCGGAGCCTTGCGTTCGGGTGTAGTCAATGTCCGCCGGGTCGAGCCGCACCAGAACCGGGAAGTCGTCGAGCTGCGAGCGTCCGGCGTTGCTGAACGTGATCGGCCGGCGGAGGCGCCAGTCTGCAAGGTGCCACGTCCCACCGACCGTGCTCAGCGATCCGCCTTCATCAACGACGTAGGCGTCGGCGACAGCGACGGGGACGGCCGCCTCAGCCGCCGGCGTTGCGATGAAGCCAATCTGGGAAAAGACGAGACCAAGCACCAGGAACAGAGCCGCCAGCTTGTCGGCCGAGAACACGCCGCCCTGGGCCACCTCGTGATGCCACGACTCGAGCGGCGACTCAGCCAGCAGTTGAGCTTGACGTTGGGGACTCTGGCCCGGAAGTAGGTGGGGAGGGCGCTGGTTCATTGACTATCCCCAACTCGTTCCTGCCCGCCCCACGACGCGTTGAAAGCCCGGCTGTTTCCGGGCTTGGCATGACCGCGTTACAGGGGGGTTAGGGGACATGGGCTCCTTGTCCCAAGATGGAGGCGGCGTGGGTGGTGGCTTGGCCTTGTTGTTGGGCTTCATCGATTGGACTGTGGTGGAGGTGTTGGGTATCGGCCAGCGGTACGGTGACAAGGAATTGGGTCCAACCATCGGTGCGGGAGTAGCCGATGGAGCCGCCCATACCCTCAACCAACGCCCTGACAATCGACAAGCCGATACCGACGCCACCAGGGGCAGTAACCAGGCTCCCCCGATGCACGAACCTCTGAAAGAGTCGTTCTTCTATTTCAGCCGGCACACCCTTACCGTTGTCAGCCAACGTCCACTGATACGAACCACCCAACACCCGACCAGACAACCGCAGTTCAGGTCCCCCATACTTCCTAGCGTTGGAGATCAGGTTTCTCAGGACTTGGCGTTGCCGCATCCGATCAACCGCCACTGATGCTTCTTCCACATCAGTCTCAATCACCCCACCACTGCGCACCATTGGAGCAACAACCTCAACCACCTCAGCACTCGTGGACACATCCTCGATCACATACTTCAACGCATCCGCATCCAACTGGCTGGTGGTGAGTAGGTCTTCGACCATGCGGTGCAGATCCTCTGCCTCATTCACAATCGAAACCGCCAACTCCTTGACATCAGGAGTGGCTTCGGGATGGTCCTCGATCACCTGAGCCATCCCATAAACAATCGTCAACGGCGTCCGAAGCTCGTGAGACGCATTGGCCACAAAATCCTCACGAACCTTCCCCACCGCACGCTCCGCCTCCAAACGCATCTTCAACTCAGCCTGACGATGCATCCGAAGAGTCAACTCGCGATAGATCAGGATCATCCCCCCCGGAATCAAGAGCACTAACAAAACCTGAGCCACATCACCCAACCGCGCCATCGACTCATCAGAAGCCGCCACCTCAGCCAACTGCCGATCCCTCTCCGACTGCAGCAACCCAAACGCCGCCGCATACGGCCCCTCCAGACGCTCAGCAACAATCACATCCGCCTCAAGCGACCTACCCGACTCAATCAAACTGAGTACTTCCAACGACAACGCATCAAACTCAGCAAAAGCAGCCGCCAGCTCCACACTTACTTCACCACCAGAGAGCCCCAACTGCTCAATACCGTCGGCCATCAACCCCAGAGCGGAACGCGCTTGCTCCCCAGACACCAACAACTGATCATCAACCGAAACCCCCAACTCACGCTCAATCGACGCAAAATGATTCGACATCGCAACCTGAGCCCGAGCCACCGTCGCCACCCGCAACGTCTCATCCGCCACATGCACCGCCTCCGCATGCAACGTCAACCCCCGAGAACCAGCAGACACCACAAACACAATCGCCGACACAACCAACAACGTCCCACCCACAGCAGACACCACAACCCACACGCCACCACCACGACGCGCACGACCGCTGCGTGCACCACGCAGCCCAATTCTGCGTCCTTCATCCATGTGGTCTCTGTCGGCTTAAACCGCCGACAATCAAATACAGCCGGTAACCATTGATGCTCTAGGTGAAGTAACTAGACCTAACTAGTCCCAACGAACTAGACACCGCGGTCAGGTCAAGAATCCGACAAACGAGCGGAATCGGCCGCTACTCTCGGCGCGAGACAACCCCGCTGCGAGACACGCAGCCGCGCTTCGAGGGGAGCCAAATGGACTTCAGCAAGCTAAGCCAGAATCAGAAGATCGCCATGGGCGGCGGTGTTCTGGCCATCATCTCGCTCTTCCTGCCGTGGTATGGATTCAGCTTTGGCGGGATCGGAGCCAACATCGGAGCCTTTGATTCCGGATTCTTCGCCTGGGCAGGCATGTTGCTGGCGATCGCCGGTGCCGTGATCCTCGTCCTCAAGGCGCTGGATGTCTCCAACGTCAGGGTTGGAAACCTCGAGGCGGAGCAGTTCGCACTGATCCTTGCCGCCGTCGGTGTGGTCTTTGTCCTCCTGAGGTGGATCACCGAAACCAGCCTGGTGAAATACGGACTCTTTGTTGGGCTCGTTTCAGCGGCGGCCGTAGCCTACGGCGCCTTTGGCACCATGAAAGATGAAGGTCTCGAGATGCCGTCCGCCGACGACTTCAAGTCATCGGACGATTCCTAGTCAACAACCCTAAACCAATACATGAAAGAGGCGTCGCCCGGACGGGCGGCGCCTTCTTGCATCATCCCGGGGCCCGCCGGTACCAATAGGGGTAGGCAAAGCCGAATCCGAGACTCTCGTAGAGACCGATGGCCGGGTGATTGTCCGCAACGACCTGGAGGAACGCCCTACCGGCTCCTCGCCCGGCTCCCCACGACAACAGCGACGAAGTCACACTGCCACCGACACCCCGTCGACGATGCCCGGGCGCCACGATGACTTCGAAGAGACCGGCCCACTGCTCGACGACGACTGCCAGGCCGGCGGCAATGGGCCGGGATCTCTCGGCAACGACGACAAATCCGGCTGGGTGGCGAATCCGTTCGATGATCCCCAGCCATCCCCCAACCTGTTCCGGTTGGATGTCCCACAGAAAGGTGAGCGCCGACCACCACTCCGGCGTCGGCGACGAGAGAACGGGGTGGCTCTCCTCTCCGGCCGCCAGATCCGACACCATCACATGGGTGAGACCCTCCCGAGCAAACCCGGCTGTATCGAGGAACTCATCGAGACCCGGTTCCGTCGCCGGGTTCTGTCGGACGACCAGGTCGAGTCCGCGCTCCTCGTACCACGCGGCGCACCAATCGAGCTTCGACCCTCGATCGATGGTCGAGGGTTTCGCCGGGTAGACGGAGTTGCCCCGTCGCGAGAATCCGTCGGCATACCGGAGCTGCCACCCGTCGTACTCAGCGAACTCGGCCGCCGGCCACGCCGCATAGGCAGCGTTCTCGAGCTCTGGGATCGCCTGCGTTGGATACATCAGGCTCCGGAGAGCGCAGCTGAGAGATCGGCCGGGGTTCGGATCGGCCGTCCCTCTTCATTGATGCAGGCGGCAGTGATGGTTTGTTCGACCAGCACCTGCTCCCCTATCAGGATTCTCTGCTCGAATGTCATGGAGACGCGCCGCAATTCGGCAAGCTCGGTTTCCACGATGAGTTCGTCCTCAGGACCTGCCGACCCAAGGTACCGGGTGCGGATCTCGGTGACGACCAGTTGGACCCCGTCGGCCTGGAGCTTGTCGAGCGGGAAGCCGACTTCGGTGAGCCATCGTACGCGGGCGGTTTCGAAGTACTGGATGTAGATCGAATGGTTGACGTGCCCGTAGGGATCGAGCTCATAGAAGCGCACCCGGATGGTCGTTCGATGCCTCATGGCGCCACCCCATCCTGGAAGAACCCGAGCTGGCGCCATGCCTCGTACACCCCGACTGCTGCCGCGTTTGCCAGATTGAGGCTGCGCCCGTTGCGGGCGATGGGTATGCGTACCTTTTCGTTAACCGCCGGGCTCTCCAAAATCGCAGACGGGAGACCGGCCGACTCTTTGCCGAACAGGAGCACATCTCCCTCGCGGTAGAACACGTCGGTGTAGACCATCGTGGCGTGCTGGGTGAATCCGATGATGCGGGCATCGCCGATCGACCCGAGGAAGTTTTGCCATCCTCGATGAACCGTGACATTGGCATGCTCCCGGTAGTCGAGCCCGGCTCGGCGCACTCGTGCCTCGTCTAGGGAGAAGCCGAGTGGCTCGATCAGGTGCAATTCGCAACCGGCGTTGACTGTGAGCCGCATGAGGTTCCCGGTATTGGGAGCAATCTCGGGTTCGTGGAGGGCGACCTTGAACATGGGCCGGAGGATAGATCTCTCGACGGCGGCTGGAAGCCTGCTGGACAATGTCAGCTTGCCTCGCAGCCGCGTCTGTGACCGGGCGCTCCTCGTGGCCGGGCGAGTCCGCACGCCATTTGTGCTAGCAGTCGCCTAGCCCGCCACGACGAATGCCGGGCGCCACAGGCGTACCGAGTTCAGGAGAGCAATACCCTCGCACTCGGCGAGTTCCTCGACGGGGATCGACCTTTCCGCGATCGTGCCGTCCCTGAGCAGAACGCCTCGGTAGACACCCGGGAGACAACCGGCATCCATCGGCGGCGTGAACCATTCGCCGTGAAGCTTCACCGCGACGTTGGCAATGGAGGACTCCGTCAACTCGCCTCGTTCATTGGTCAGCAGGACATCGTCCGCAGCTGGATGACGTTGCAGCCGAGACTCGTACACATCGCGGCGCGTTGTCTTGTGGAAGAGGAACGGGTCGGCGGTGTCAACGGGGTCCATATCGATCGCGACGCCGACAGAGCGCTGCTCGCTATCGACCACCGGCCCAACGGTGACCCGCGCCCGGCCCCGTCGGTCCACCGTCAATCTCACGCGCAAGTCCCGGTCACCGCCGACGGCGGCGCCGAGACGCGCAACAAGCGCATCCCGATCGACAACGATGCCGAAATAGTCTGCGGATCTCTCCAGCCGCTCAATGTGCTCATCGAGCCAGAACCAACTCGATACCGGGTTCCAACGCATGGTCTCGATCAGTTCGAAATCGGATCGGCCGTACGTGAGGATCCGCGCCTTGAGCACCGCCTCCTCGAGTTCGGCAGACGGATCCGATTCAAAGGTGATCCCACCGCCGATTCCATATTCGATGTCGCCCGAGGCTGCCTCGATCACGGCCGTTCTTATGGCGACGCTGAATGAAGACCTCGGCCCGGGCGCTCCGGCGGGACTCACGAAACCGATGGCACCGCAATAGACGCCACGTCGCTGCGTCTCGAGCTCGGAGATGATCTCCATCGTGCGCACCTTTGGCGCACCCGTTATCGAACCGCAGGGAAACAGCGCGCGAAATACCTCGAGCAGAGGGAGCGCAGGATCGAGCCGCCCGGTGACGGTCGATGTCATCTGCCAGACGGTGTCGTACCGTTGGATAGACATGAGGTCTTCGACGGTGACACTGCCGAAGTCGGCGATGCGCCCGAGATCGTTGCGCAGGAGGTCGACAATGATCAGGTTCTCGGACCGATCCTTCTGGGACGATTGCAGACTCGCATGTCTGTCCAGATCCTCTTCCTCCCATCGACCCCGAGGTGCTGTGCCCTTCATCGGGCGGGTCGTCAGTTTGTCCCATCCGTCTGGGTCCGGGTACCTGTCGAAGAAGAGTTCCGGTGAGGCGCTGGCGATTTGGAACTCACCCGTGTCGATGAAGGCGCCGTACCCGCCCGATTGGGCGGCGGTCAGCGCCAGATAGAACGCCATCGGGTCGCCCGAGAAGTGGGCTCGCAGACGCGACGTGAAGTTCGCCTGGTAGGTGTCACCGGCAATGATGTGCTGCCGGATTGCCTGGACTGCATCTTTGTAGCGGACATCGGCATCAACGAGTTCCCAGTCGGACAGCTCATAAGGGCCGAGGTCCGATCCTGGTGGTGGGTTCAAGATGCGGTTCTCGAAGAGCCCGAACCAAAGTAGCGGGAGATCGGAATGGAACTCGCCCGGACTCTTTCGGTGGACGACAAGATTGGCGTCGAACGCCGGGGCTGCTTCGTAGCCAACGAAACCCACAGCCCAGAGGCCCCCTGCTGCGGCTTCCTCGACTGCGACAACGGCTCCGGCGACCTCGTCGACGTCCGTGGCGACGATCTCGCCAACAAGCTCAGTGAACGCAGCCGACCGCTGACGGTGTGGGCGCAGATCATCGAGTCGGGCGCGATAGGGCATCGAGCGAGCGTAGCGGAACAGAGGAAACGAGAACCGGGCGGCGCCGGCTCAGAAGAAGAGCAACACAACGGCACCGAGTGCCAGGAAGGTGACGGTGAGACGCTCGAACCACAGCCGGTTGATTCGATCGACCAGAGCTCGCCCCACCAGAACGCCGACGGGAATCAGTAGCCATGTCCATATCGTCGAGACGATCAGGTCGGCGTCGAACAGGTCGGCGTAGAAATACCCCGGCACTTTCAACAGGTTGATCGAGGCAAAGAGAAAGCCGCTCGTCGCTACGAACCGCCGCGGGTCGAGGTTGGTCGTCATTAGGTAGACGAAGATTGGAGGTCCTCCGAGGTGGGCGAAGGTCGACGCAAGTCCGGCGGTGGCACCGGCAGGCCACGCATATCGCTCCGTCTTCGCAGGATCCAGCCGGATCGAACGGCTTGCCGCATAGAAGATGACGTAGCCCAGCATCGCTACCGCAATGATGCGACGAAGCATCTCCTCATCGACCGACGAGATAATCAGGCTTCCGACGGCGATGCCGATAAGGGCGGCAGCGAGGAGCCGCCGGTATATGCCAACGTCCCACTTCCTCCAATGAGCGGCGACCGTGAACCAGTCGGCAATGATGAGGATCGGAAGCAATAGGCCAACGGCGTCGTCGGCCGGAATGGTGAGAGCAACCATCACGGTGACAGAGGGCCCCAGCGTGCCGGCGACACCGGCCTTGCTGAAACCGATCAGGAACGCGGCAAGAGCAATGACTGCAATCATCGCGACATCCTCGGATCATGGTGTGACGGCACACGTCGCCTTTCGTCAGAAGGCCCGTGCCTCATGGTAGAAGTGGGTTCGAGCACGGCCGGGTCGCAAACAGAACCGGGCAAGAACCGTGCGTCGGTTCTTGCCCTTGTGGCTCCGGGGGTGGGACTTGAACCCACAACAAACGGATTAACAGTCCGCTGCTCTGCCGAATTGAGCTACCCCGGAAGGAACCCGCGGCGCGGGCCGGAGGATGGTATCAGACGTGCGGCCCCATACCTAACCATGGCACAATGCCCTCATGAAGTTTCGTATCGCCTTCGCATTCGGCGCCGGCTACCTCCTTGGCACCAAGGCGGGCCGGGACCGATATGAGCAAATGCGGCGCGCCTACCGGCGGGCAACGTCCAACGAAAACGTTCGCAAGGTCATCGACCAGAGCAAAGATATTGTCGACGAGAAGACCGCCGGGGTAAGAGGCGCCGTCGCCGAACAACTGTCCACCGCCGGCGACGCCATCCGGGGAAAATATTCCGCTCTCGGACGCCAAAACCCGGTTCTTAGGCTCCTTCGAGGTAGCCCTCCAGGCGTTTGGCGCGGGCGGGCTGACGCAGCTTGGCGAGGGCCTTCGTCTCGATCTGGCGGATGCGTTCTCTTGTCACGTTGAAGTGGCTGCCCACTTCTTCGAGCGTCTTGACCTTGCCGTCGGCCAGACCGAACCGCATTATCAGCACCTGCCGTTCCCGCTCGTTGAGCCCTTCCAACACCAGCGACAGGTACTCCTGGAGAAGTTTGAATGAGGCGACCTCCACCGGCACGTCCGCATCGGTGTCTTCGACGAAGTCGCCCAGGGTGGAGTCATCCTCCTCACCGAGCGGCGTCTCCAGCGACACCGGGTCCTGAGCGATGCGCCGTAGCTCGGTCACCTGCTGTGGCTCGAGCTCCAACTCCTGCGCGATCTCGCCGATCGTCGGCTCCCGACCCAACTCCTGCATCAAGGTGCGCTGCGCCCGGGCAAGCTTGTTGATCGTCTCCACCATGTGGACGGGCACGCGAATCGTCCTCGCCTGGTCTGCGAGGGCTCGAGTCACCGCCTGGCGAATCCACCAGGTGGCGTACGTGGAAAACTTGAAACCCTTGCGGTAGTCGAACTTCTCCACCGCCCGGATCAGACCCAGGTTCCCTTCCTGGATGAGGTCGAGCAGCGACAGTCCTCGCCCGACGTACTTCTTGGCGATAGAAACGACCAGACGCAGGTTTGCCTCGACGAGCCGCTTCCTAGCCCGCTCGGCGTTCCGACCCGCTCGCTGCAGGATGACCCGATCTGCAACCGGGAGATCAGAGGCAAGGTCTGCGTTGAGCTTCTCCGAGGCACGCTCCCCCGACTCCATCTGCATGGCGAGTTCCACCTCTTGCTGGGGCGTTAGGAGCGGATAGCGGCCGATCTCCTGCAGGTACATGCGAACCGGATCCGAAACGTGGACCAACTCGTCGCTGCTCAGTGCCGTGGCCTCGAGTGCATTCTGCGAGTCCTCGCGAACGTTGACCCGATTGGATTGCAGGGCTTCGACAACCTGGTCGAACGACTCGGGAGGAGCCTCGACGTCCTCGAGTTCCTGCAGGATCTCTGTAACCACGAGAAACCCGCGTTGCTGGCCTCGCTTGGTCAGTTCTTCGAGGACTACCGATGCTGCTTCGTTCACTCGCGACTCCGTAGACGTTGTTTCTCCTGCTGCAAAGCTAACAACTCTTCGAATTTGTCGGAATACTCTTGATCTCCGCCCGACCGACCCTCGAGTTCGCGCTGCAGTTGTTCGATTCGGCTCCTTACCGCCCCCACCTTGAGTCGATTGATGACATCACGGGCATCCGACTCGGGGCCATCCATCAACGCAAGCTCGGCAAGCAGCTTCGCTTCGTCGCTGTCAACGCCGGTCAAGATGCGGCCGAGATCCGGTGGCGCAGCCGGCGCCAGTTCGATTATCTCCGGCCAGATCAATTCGAAGGCGTCGCGGTGAGGGCCTGCGGTGAACAGAGTTACATCGATGTCATCGCGAGGAAGTGCAGCGCCATTGGCCATGACCAGCCTCAGCAGTTCCTGCTCGGCTTTCTCGAGACCGGTGAGCTTGCGAGGCTTGGAACGGGCGGGACGTTCGCTCTCGGCACGGCGAGCCCGGCTGGCTCCAGCAACGGCTTCTTCGACCATGCGAAGATCCACTCCGGTCCTGCGGGATACGGCAACCGAGTACTCGTGCCGAACCAGAGGATCGTGATGTCTTGCGATCATCGCAGCAACCGCCCTTATCGCTCTCCCCCGTGCCTCGGCTTCCCCGAGATCATGTTTGGCGAGTTCCCGGTCCACGGAGAACTGCAGCAAGGGCTGAGAGTGTTCCATTGCATCGAGCAACAGCTGCTCGTCGCCCTCGCCAACGAGGTCCGCCGGATCCCGTCCCTCCGGCAGCATCACCACCCGGAGGTCGAGGTCACCCGGGACCGCCATGTCGAAGCCACGCAACGCCGCACCGGCGCCGGCTTCGTCGGCGTCGAAGGCAAGCAGCACCCGTTCTGAGAATCGGCGCAGCAGATCAAGATGATCCTCGCCGAGAGCAGTCCCGCAGGTGGCGACGGCGACAGGCTGACCAGCGAGGTGCAACGCGATGACATCGGTGTAACCCTCAACGACAACCGACGCTCCCCGGCGAACGATCTCGCCTTTCGCCCAGTTGAGACCGTAGAGGAGAGTCGACTTGTGGTAGATCGCAGTCTCGGATGTGTTGAGGTACTTCGGGCCGTCGCCTTCGAGAAGACGTGCACCGAATCCAACCGGGTCGCCGCGCAGGT
Source organism: uncultured Acidimicrobiaceae bacterium (assembly GCA_947258985.1). Taxonomy (GTDB): domain Bacteria; phylum Actinomycetota; class Acidimicrobiia; order Spongiisociales; family UBA5794; genus JAAETI01. The sequence continues at coordinate 47,378 of CAMYKI010000011.1, read as the reverse complement.
CGAAGATCGGAAACATGAGCCGTCCCCGGAAGCGGTCGATCAATCTGCCGACCCGGCTCTTCGATGAGAGACCGGCATCTATGAGGGTGCGCTCCGCGAAGCCCTTGCCCTTGAGATGAAGCGTCAACTCCGACCAGTCGTCCGGCGAGTAGCCCATGTCGAATCGCTCGACTACGTCTGCCCCATATCCGCGGCCCCGCACGTAGCTGCGGGCGGCGCCGGCGTCGGCGCCGGTCTTCAGGCGCTCTCGATAGAAATCGACCGCGGCTTGCGTCGCCCGAACGAGTTCTTCTCGCCGGCCGCGGCGTTTGGCGTCTGCCGGGGATTCGGTGAGGGTGACGCCTGCACGGCGCGCCAGCAGCTCCAGCGCTTCCCGAAAGTCGAGGCTCTGCGACTCCTGCACCCATGAAAAGACATCGCCGCTCTTGCCGCAGCCAAAGCAGTGATAGAGCCCGCGTGCCTGGTCGATCGACAGCGAGGGCGTCTTTTCTTGGTGGAACGGGCACACAGCCATCACCGACCGGCCCGACCTCTTCACTTTTGTGATCTCGGTCGCCAGCTCTACCAGGTCGGTGCGTTCGCGAACCCGCTCTCGATCTTCATCCGAATACGCCACGAGCGGAGTGTAACGGGGTGGCCACAAGGGACTCCCGGCAGCGGCTGAGGACGAAAAAGAAGGGAAGCCCGGAGGGAGGGGAGGGAGTGGGCTTCCCTTCTATTTCACAAGGGGACTGGCCCCTGGATCTATCGCTGTTTGCGAGCCAGCCCTAAGGCCGACCTCTGTGAACTTATAAGTTGAAATACTGCGTCTGGATGAACTGTCACTTCTGGCCTCAATTCCACTCTTGTAGTTTGCACCATTTTGAGCGTTTTGTCAAAGGTTTTATTCCATTTATCGGCCGATCCTGATAATCTTTAGCCAATGGATGGTATTGACTATCAAATCATCGAACTCCTGGTCGACGATGGGCGGTTGGCGTATGCGCAGATCGCCAACCAGATCGGGGTGTCGACGGGAACCGTCCACCAGCGGGTGAAACGCCTCAGAGAGCGCGGCTACATCAATTCATTCAGCGTCGACCTCAACTGGGGTGCGCTGGGATATCCGGTCGATGCGTTCATCTCAATTCGCGACAACGGCTCTCACGGGCTGGCGGAACTGTCCGAACGGCTGGAAGCCATCCCCTACGTGCGATCGGCGGCGGCTGTAACCGGAGAGTTCGATCTGTTGCTGCACATAAAGGCTCGCTCCTCGAATCATCTTGGCGAGATCCTCGACGAGATCCGACGCATCGCCCCAGGGCCCAGTCGCACCGTCGTGACCCTCTCCACATACATCGAGGGGCAGATCCCACCTTTGCCGGCCGAAGAGCAATAACCGGTCCGGCGGGAGTCTTTTCGTATAATCCGCAGCCATGGGTGTCGTAGCAGTCGTCGTTGTCGTATTGATCATCGTCTTCTTTCTGGCGATGCGGACTTCCGGAGCAAACGATCCGTTCCAGGCGGCAGCGGCCAGCCTCGGTCTCAAACTCACAAGAAGTGTGCCCGACCTGCTCCCTCGCGTCGAGGGCATGGTCAACGGGCTACCGATCCGCATCGACATACCCGACCGGGGGGCAACCGCCCGATATCGGGTTTTCTATCCGCCGCTCGGGATGGCTCTGCGGCTGGAGCGGGAAACCACCATCAGCCGGACGATGGGTGAACTTGGCCAGACCGATACTCAGGTGGGAGAAGCTGCGTTCGACAACATGTTGAAAGTCAATACGTCACGCCCCGATGCGCTGCAGAAGATGATGACTCCGCAGCTACGTAGATCGCTTGTGCAACTGCTCGACGCCTACCCGAAGATGCTCATCGAAGACGGCGGGATGACATATGTGAGCGACACCGCAGAGCCCACGCAGGAGGAAATCGTCCGGATCACGACGGCCGTGGCGGCAGCGGCGCATCAGCTGGTCGCCAACCGACCACCCCCACTCGAGAAGCCACAGCCTCGCCCCCGGCCAAAGCCAGCTGCGCAACCCACGTCGACTCCAGCACCGATCGATCAAGACCAGGGCGCTAAGGCCGGCACCGCCGCACCCGGGCCGAGCTCGCGACCGACTCCACCCGATAGGCAACCAGCGGCGCCCGTCACAGGGTCCGCTCAGCCAGAATCTCCGCCAACTCCCCCGCCGGCGCCGCCGCCGAGTACCGGACTTCCCGATGGGTTCTTTGAGGAGGCTTTCGGAGCCAACCGGCTCAGTTTCGAGTCGGAAGACAACTTCGAGGAGCAACTCGGCGGGACGGTCGTGTCGCTGAGCGGAACGGTCAAGCAGGCCAGAGAGGTCGAGGACGACACCAAGGTATCTGTGGGCCCGTCAACAAAGGTGACCGTCACTGTCGCTCAGATCGACAACGACCTCTACGGGAAGACCGACATCGATGCGATTGTGTTCCTGCCAAAGGGCAACGCCCAGAGACTCGACAGAGGAACCCACATCGCCTTCACCGGCTCCCTCGAGACTATCGATCCGTTCATGCGAAATCTGTTCGTAACCAACGCCCGACTACAGGGTTAGTCGCCGACCACAGCAACGAAGAATGGGCGGCCTGGTTGGCCGTTTTCCATGATGTCGGCTGCGTCATGGTCCTCCACCGAACCAAAGCCGGCGCCGTGCAGCGCCTGTTGGACCTCTTCCTTGGTGTAAGCCCGCTGCGTGAGTTCCAGATCGGACCGGTGCCACAGATCTTGATCACGGGTCATCATGGTGAGATAGACCGATCCGAACCGGTCCTCGGGATCGTATTCCGATCTGGCAATCACCAGATCGGGGTCTTCATCGATAACGAAGGTGCCGTGCCAGTTCGCCCGGAAGGTCTCGTCCATGTTCAGGTCGAACACGAACCGTCCGCCCCGCTCGAGGGCACCGGCTACGCACCGGAGAGCTTGCTCCAGGCCCGCTAGGTCGAGAATGTGGTTCAGGGAGTCGAACGTGGAAACTGCCATTTGCGCTGGGGGGTCAACGGCGAACGCCCTCACGTCGGCCGCGACGAATGAAGCTCGGGGAGCGTTGCGCCGGGCCACGCTGAGCATGTCGTCGGAACCATCGACACCCGTGACGCGCAGACCGCGCTCAGTCAGAACCGCTGCGAGCTGACCCGTTCCACAGCACACATCGACAATGTGATCGCCCGGCGATAGATCGGACAGACCAAGGCTATCGAGTGCTGGGACGACCCTCTTGGCGAACCCGCCCCAATGACGGTTGTAGATCTCGGCGAACGAGTCGTAGCCGGTGTACCGGCTCATCCCAACTTGTCGTTCAGGTAGGCGGCCAGCTGGTCCATGGCAACCCGGTCCTGGTCCATGGTGTCGCGATCCCGCACCGTGACCGCCCGATCATCCAGCGTGTCGAAATCGACAGTCACGCAGTACGGCGTGCCGATCTCATCCTGGCGGCGGTAGCGCCGACCAATGGCCTGAGTCACATCATGTTCGATCGGCCACAACGGGCGAAGATCGGCGGCGAGCGCGGCGGACACCTCGACCAACTGCGGCTTCTTCGACAGCGGCAGCACCGCGACCTTGATTGGGGCCAGCCTCTTGTCGAGCCGCAGCACGGTGCGAGTGTCCCCGCGGACCTCCTCCTCATCGTATGCGTCGAGCAAGAAGGCAAAGGTCGTCCTTGTGGCGCCGGCGGCGGGCTCGATCACGTACGGCACGAACCTCTCCCCCGCTTCCTGATCGAAGTACGTGAGGTCCTTTCCGGAGCGCTCCATGTGAGCCTTGAGATCGAAATCAGTTCGGTTGGCGATACCTTCGAGCTCATCAAAGCCCCAGGGGAACCGGTAGTCGACATCAAACGTCCCGGCCGAATAGTGCGAGAGTTCATCCTGCTCGTGCTCTCTGAAGCGCAGGTTGTCCTCGTTCATCCCGAGGTCGATGTACCAGCGTCTGCGTTCATCGATCCAGTACTTGAACCACTCATCGGCTTCCTCCGGGCGGCAGAAGAACTCCATCTCCATCTGCTCGAACTCCCGGGTGCGGAACACGAACTGGCCGGGGGTGATCTCGTTGCGGAACGACTTGCCGATCTGGGCGATCCCGAACGGCAACTTGAGACGCGACGTGCGCCGCACGTTTTCGAAGTTGATGAAGATGCCTTGTGCAGTTTCCGGGCGCAGGTACACGGCGTTGTCGGCCGACTCGACAGGACCCATGTGGGTCTTGAACATGAGGTTGAAGTTCTTCGCCTCCGTGAACGTGTCCCGATTGCCGCACGACGGGCACTGCTCCAGAGACTCGAGCTTGTCCTCTCGGAACCGGTTGTTGCAGTTTGTACATTCGACAAGCGGATCCGTGAACGACGCAAGATGCCCGGAGGCTTCCCATACCGATGGCGACTGGATAACCGCGGAGTCGATGCCGACAATGTCGTCTCGCATCCGGACCATCGAGTGCCACCACTGCTCCTTGACATTGCGAAGCAGCTCGACACCGAGGGGGCCGTAATCGTATGCGGAACGAAGCCCGCCGTAGATCTCCGAAGATTGGAACACGAAGCCGCGTTTTTTGGCAAGGTTGACGATGGTGTCGAAGTCGATAGACATATCAGATCCAGATTGGGGATTGGCCCGGCATGATAGGACTTGCCGGGCCGCATCGAGCGGAAGTGCTAGCCGTCCCCCTCGGCGCCGGCCGCGTCAATGGCTCCGCCAAACCTTCGATCTCGTGACTGGTATTCGATGATGCAATCGACGAGGGTCTGCCTGTCGAAGTCAGGCCACAGCACAGATGTGAACACGTACTCCGAGTAGGCCGCCTCCCAGAGGAGGTAGTTGGAGGTCCGGAGCTCCCCGCTGGTCCTGATGACCAGATCCGGGTCGGGCATGTCGGGCAGGTAGAGGCGGGCGGCGATAGCAGCATGATCTATCTCAGCCGGGTCGAGCCTGCCGGCCATGACATCGTCGGCAATGCGCCGGGCAGCTTTCACCAGTTCGGTTCTTCCCCCGTAATTGAAGGCAAAGACCATGTGCATATGGTCATTGCCGCTGGTGAGTTCTTCGGCGTCGTTGATCCGTTCGCGCAGCTCCTGCGGAACCCTCGGGTCGTCGCGTTCTCCGATGAAATGGATCCGGATCCCCTTGGCATGCAGTTCATCGCGGCGCCGCTGGAGCAGATCCACATTGAACTGCATCAAGTAGTCGACCTCGTACTCGTCCCGGGACCAGTTCTCGGTCGAGAAGGTGTACGCAGTGAGCCACTCGACACCGATCCCAAGGGCGCCATCGATGACGTCGAACAGCGCCGGCTCGCCGCGGGCATGTCCCTGGGTTCTGTGGAGACCGCGGGCGTTGGCCCATCGCCCGTTGCCGTCCATGATGATCGCGACGTGACGGGGCACCCGGGCCATGTCGAGTCCTTCATACATCGAGCACCGCCATGGATTGAATTTGTCGTTCGAGATGGTATTCGACGAAGCGCCGGGCGACACCTCGTGCTTCTCCGGAGAACTTGTCATCCGCTCCAGGTAGCTCTGCAAGATCCGCACCGGCAAGAGCCGCCAGGTACCCGGTGAGCCCGGCGCGCAGGCTATATGCACCCGGCGTCCGGCATTGGTCGCACACCACCCCGCCCGCACCGAAACTGAACCGATTGAGCCCGTCGCTCCGACCACACCCAGCGCACTGATCCAGCGCTGGAGCCACGCCGATTGTCTCTGCTGCCTTCAACAGGTAGGCCGTCACCAGATCCGGATGCGCCGGTCCCGTCTCGAGCGCCCGGAGACCACGTTGCAGCAGCAAGAAGAGACGGACGGAGGATTCGTTCTCCTGGGCGACCGCATCGGCTACCTCCACCATGGTTCCCGCGGCAACAACCCGGTCCAGATCCGAGCGGAGCTGATGGAAAGCCTCGATCATGGCCACCTGCGTGATCGTATCGAGATTGCGGCCCTCATACAGGACCAGGTCGACATGGCTGAAGGGCTCGAGCCTCCCCCCGAAGCGACTCTTCGTCTTCCGAATGCCCTTGGCGACGGTTCGCAGCTTGCCGTGGTTGGGACTCAGCAGCACGACAACCTTGTCTGCCTCCCCGAACGGGTAAGAACGCAGGACGATGCCTTGGTCGTGACGGATACCCATACGACTGAACCTAGTACCCCTTTCTGTTCTTGCGTACGGGGTGCCGGTATCCCGGCACCAGCTACGCAAGAACGGGAGGGGACGGGGTTCAGAACCCGAGACGGTCGAGGAGTTGGTCGTGCCGTTGCCAATCGTCTTCAACCTTGACGCGGATGTCGAGGTAGACCGAGCTGCCGAAGAACCGCTCCAGATCAGCCCGGGCCTCTGCACCGACTTCCCGGAGCAGCGAGCCCCCCTTGCCGATGACAATCCCCTTTTGCGACTTGCGCTCGACGTATGCGGTGGCCCCGACATAGACCATTCCGTTGTCCCTGGTCTCCAACTCTTCGACGACGATCGCCAGCGAGTGGGGAAGCTCCTCACGGAGACGGTGGAGGAACTTCTCCCTGATCAGCTCGCCGGCGTAGACCCTCTCCGGTTGATCCATGTGTACGTCGGCGGGGAAGAACTGTGGCCCTTCCTCGAGGAGCGGGCCCAGTTCGTCGAGAATCAGCTCGATTCCATCGGTGGTGAGGGCAGAGACCGGCACATAGGCGGCGAAGTCCCATTCCGCTGCCTCTTGTAGCTGCTCCAGAATCTTGCCCTTGGCTGCCCGATCGGTCTTGTTGAGCACAACAACAACGGTCGCCTCGGTTTCGCGCAGCCTTTCGGCAATGAGCCTGTCGCCGGGACCGATGCGCTGTGTGGCATCCAGGACGAACAGCACTGCATCGGTCTCTTCGAGGGATCCGTAGACGAGCCTGTTGAGCCGGTTGCCCAGCGCCGTCCGGGGCCGATGCAGCCCGGGAGTATCCACGAAGACAATCTGGGTCTCATCGGTGGTGAGGATCCCCCGGATGGTGTTCCGCGTTGTCTGGGGTCGTGAGGAGGTGATCGCAACCTTCTCACCCACCAGGGCATTCACGAGAGTGGACTTGCCCACATTGGGGCGCCCGACAACGGAGACAAATCCGGAGCGCACTACGGGTGCAATCGAATCTGCGCGACTCGGCGACCCTGAACGCGCTCGACGGTGAGCGTGTGCCGATTGAACTCGAACTTCTCACCCTCTGCCGGAACCCGGCCCGCCAGACCCAGAATCAGCCCACCGACGGTGTCCCAATCCTCGTCCGGAATCGTCGAACCAACGAGTTCTCCGAAATCGTCGATATCAAGCCTGGCGTCGATCAGGTAGGAGCCGTCGTCCTCATTGATCACCATCGGCTCTTCGTCGTCGTACTCATCTGCGATCTCGCCGACGAGTTCCTCCAACAAGTCCTCGATCGTGACCAGGCCGGCGGTCCCGCCGAATTCGTCGACGGCTATAGCCATGTGCACCTGATTGGCCTGCATCTCCCGGAGGAGATCCGGCACACGTTTGGTCTCGGGGACGAAGTAGGCATCCTTCATCAGGTCCTTTACCTGACGCGGTCCGGCCTCCGAATCCCAGAGCTGCAGGAGATCGCGGGCGTAGAGGACGCCGAGGATGTCGTCGGTGTCCTCGCCGTAAACAGGGATTCGGGACTTGCCCTCTTCGAGGATCAAATCGAGGGCGACTCCGCTAGAGGTGCCCCCGTGTACCGTGACCATGTCGGGTCGAGGCACCATTACCTCGCGCACGATGGCGTCCGCAAAGTCGATCACCTGCGAAATGAGCTCACGTTCATGAGCTTCGGTCTCGCGGCTTTCGTCATCTTCCTCGTCTTCATCGAAGTCCGTGATGAGGTCGCCGGTCGCCTCTCCGATCTTGATCGCCGGCACTAATAGCCAGGAGAACCTATAGGCGAGGGTTCGGGGACGATTGCGCCCCAGCGTCCTCGGAATAATGTCGCCAAAAAGAACCAGGACTATCCCGAGCCCGACCAGGCTGAGGGCTAACACGGTGCCGTCGCTTGTCCTGGTGAGGGCCCATGCCGCCGGTACGACGGCCAGCACCAACAGCCCCGTGGAGACGACGCCAAGAGCCGGCTGGATTCTGGGCCGATCGGCGAGAAGGGTGGCAATCTCCTCAGCGCGCCCATCGCCGTTGCGGGCATCATGGAGGGCGTCGGCTCGCGGGGTGCGGACCAGAGAAGACCCCGCGGCCCGCAAAAGACCGTTGAGGAGTATCAGGAGCGCAGAGAAGACCAGGGCAATCGTCGTCATGGACGGCTCCGCCCCACCATTGCGAGTATTTCCCGTTCGCGTTGTTCCATTAGCTCCGCCTCGGCATCGGTCATGTGATCCCGACCGAGCAGATGAAGGATGCCGTGCACGACCATGAGCGCCATCTCATCCTCGAAGGCTACTCCAGCCCGACTCGAGTTCGCATGAACGACGCTGGGGCACACTACAACGTCTCCGATAAGCAGGGGCGGTCCGCCGGCATCGCCGTGCTCACCGGCGGCCTCCCAGTCTTCGATAGGGAACGAGAGGACGTCGGTTGGCCCGGTCTTGCCCATGTACTCGGCATTGAGCTGCGCCATTTGTGTTTCGTCAACGAGCGTGATGGCAAGTTCGGTGGATTCCGGCAGCCCTTCGGCTTCCATGGCGACACGTGCCAGGTCCACGAAGGAACCTCTCGGCAACGGGTCGTCTTGCTCATCCGTGAAGATGATGTCCATCAAACTGGTTCTGCCTGAGCGCCGGGGAAGCCGGGGTAGGGCACCCTTGTGTGGTAGTAGCCGATCAGGGCATCGACCACGGCCGCCTTCACCGCCGTCAGATCCCCGAACGTGAGATCCGCCTCGTCGAGCTGCCCGTCATCGAGCTTCTCCCCCACAACCGAATCAACGACCTTGGTGATGCTCTCCTGCGTGGGTTCCTGCTGCTGGGCGTGTGCTCTGGCGGCGCCTTCAACGGAGTCGCAGATCATCAGAATTGCCAACTCCTTGCTCTTTGGCCTCTCACCATGATGCCGGAACAACTGAGGGTCGACATCGGGGTCGGCCTCGAGCGCCTGGTGGTAGAAGTAACGCATGAGCCCGGTCCCGTGATGACACCGGATGCCTGCGGAGATCTCTGGGGGCAGCCGATATTGCCTGGCCAGCTTCAACCCGTCCGTCACATGGCCGCGGATGATCTTGGACGACTCGATGGGCTCGAGCTGATCGTGAGGGTTGGTAATGCTGAATTGGTTCTCTATGAAAAAGACCGGGTCTTCGACCTTGCCGAGATCGTGATAGAACGCCGCCGCCTGGGCGAGAAGCGGATCCGCCCCGATCCTTCTGGCAGCCTTCCCGGCGAGGGTGCCCACAAGAATGGAGTGGTTGAACGTTCCTGGCGCCTTCTCTTCGATGAGTCGAAGCGCCGGATGGTTTCTATCGACCAGGTCGAGCAACGTCAGCGTTGTGGTTATGCGGAATAGGTTCTCGAGGAAGGACACGAGACCCTGGGCCATCAAACCACCGACGATTCCGCCGAGCAGAGCGAACGCCGCAGCTTCGGGCCAGGTCTCCCAGCCGCGGAAGAGCCACGCAATGGCAGCACCGAACGGGGCGAGGACCAGCGCCGCCGCAGCAACTGCAATACGCAACTGCCGGCGGCTGGAAACGGACGAGACAAACGCAACGGGAGCTACCGTTGCAACGGCAACGAAGACTGTTAATGCCGCGTCACCGGTTGAGATACCGACGAATGTGGTCACCGGCACGGCCATGAGGACCGCGGTCCGCGGGTCGTAGAGGATGGCAGCCACGTAGCCGAAGAGCATGGCCGGGATGGCAAAGGTCACCTGGCTCGGCTCTCCTTCGGTCGGATTGAGCAGCTCCGGCAGCCTCGACGTCAACGCCGCCAGCACCAGGAGAATCCCGAGCAGCGAAAAGTGCTTGGGTTGGGACCATTTCTTTGGGGCGAGGCGCCAGAGAAAGAACGCAGTGAAGGCAACCGTCAGCCCTGCCAGGAACACGATCGCCTTGCGCGAAGTTCCTAGTTCTCTTTCCGCCAGATCCAACAGGAGGATCGCCTCGACCTGAACCTCGTTCAAGGTTTCTCCCTGACGTGCAATCAGAGATCCCGAAAGGAACGGCACGGTCACATCAACGACCTCAGCAGCCGCGGCCTCTTCGGCCAGCGCCGTTAGTTCCTCGTCCTTGAATTCATTCGTCTCCAACTGGTCGGCGACAAGCCGCCCTATCGCCGCATGGGCGATCTGCTGTTCGTCCACGGGGAGAGCCGGGATGAAGACAGGCGGGAACGGTCCAAGCAACTCTGCACGGATATCGTCGAGATCCGTCTGCTTGATCCCGCCGCTCATGAGGTCTTTGACCAGATCGTCGGTGGCGGAAACGATTTCGCCAAACAGCGGTTCTTCGCCGGCGGCGACCCGGTCAAGGTCGATATTGTAGAGGGTTACAAAGTCGAGGATCGTTCCGTCATCGCGCAACGTTGGATAGTCGGAAGCGAGAGCGTCTACCCAGTCTTCCACCTCGCGTCGCGGCAAGGTTGTAGTGGTTGTCGTTGTCTCCGGCGGCGTCGTCGTGGTCGTCGTCGTTGTCGTAGTGGTTTCGCCGTCCTCGGCAGGCTCTGTTGTGCTGGTCGACGTCGTTGAACTCGTCGTCTCCGGTGGTGCCTCGACCGTCTCGAGGAGCGAGTCGTCGATCGTGCGACCGTCAACCTCGGCGATGGCGGCAATGACCAGCGCACGGGAGTCACCCTCAACGACCGTACCTACGAGCACGACTGTGTCTTCAGTTTCGGTCACCAGTATCTCGGTGGCTGATGCCCCTTCGGTGACCAGGTCGACGAGTTTCTGTAACTCGGAGCGCTCCTGGACGGCGCCCGCTTCCTGGGCGGTCAAGAAAGCCAGGTCCTCGACGTCTTCGAAGAACCGGAGAATGTCGCTTCGTACCCGGGGCATGATCTCCGGGTTTATCGAATACTCGCTGGGTGTTGTCAGCCGGGCCGATTCTTGAGCGCTCGTCGTAGCCGATTCGTCGGTGATCTCGATCGTCCGGGTTGCGATGTAGTCCTCAGGCGATGGCAACCCGGCGGCGATGTCCACGGGCGGCGCCGCTGCAGCGCGACCCACAATGAGCGATGCTCCAACGAACACCATCGTCACTGCTATCACCAGCAGATTCAGCGGAATGGCGTAGCGCCGGAAGAAACTCACGCGTCCTTGCCCCGTCGCTTCTCTTCGTGACGACGGTATGCCTCGACTATCGCGGCGACAATGCGATGTCGCACAACGTCGTCACCGGTCAGTTCGATGAATGAGATCCCGTTGATGTTCCGCAGCACTCTCCTGATCGTCCTGAGACCGGAACGTCTGCCGTCGTCCAGGTCGACCTGGGTGATATCGCCGGTAACGATCATCTTCGAGTTGAACCCCAGCCTCGTCAGAAACATCTTCATCTGCTCTGGCGACGTGTTCTGCGCTTCGTCGAGTACAACGAAGGCGTCATTCAACGTCCGTCCTCTCATATAAGCGAGCGGAGCTATCTCAATAGTTCCCCGTTCCATGAGCCGGGCCGTCTCTTCGGGGCCGAGCATCTCGTATAGAGCGTCGTAGAGGGGCCGCAAATACGGATCGACTTTGGCAGTGAGGTCCCCCGGCAGGAAACCCAGCCGCTCTCCCGCCTCGACCGCCGGCCGGGTGAGGATTATGCGCCGCACCGACCCGGACTGGAGAGCCTCGATTGCACACGCCATTGCCAGGTACGTCTTACCGGTACCGGCGGGACCGATGCTGAAGATCATCGTGTTATCGCGCACGGCATCTACGTACTTCTTCTGGCCGTGGGTCTTGGGCCGGACGTGCTTGCCGCGACCCACCTTGATCGAGTCTGTGAAGACACCCGAGGGCGAGGGAACATCCTGCTTGACCATCTCGATGACGCGGGCCACGCGGTCCTCGTCGAGAGACTCGCCCTCCTGAACCAGGATGAGCAGCTCATCAAATACGGTTTGCACCATCTCGCCCGTGCTGGAGTTTCCGAAGTCCTCAATAACGATTTCGTTGCCCCGGGCGACAATGCGCGCCTCACCGAAGGCGGCGTCGACTTGATCGAGGTATGCGTCGCGCTCGCCGAGTAGATCCGCCATTAGGTGGTTACTGGGAACGCGAATGCGTATCTGAGTTGCGGGGGGACTTGTCACGACAGACTGCTCATCGTCGGGGAATACGAAGATCGTTCGCGGGCCGCAGTATATCGGCGCACCCCTGTAAGGGGAATACTCGCGCCCTGGCGCCGGGTTTGCCGCCGAAACCTAGTTGTGGGCTACTCGCCCTCGGAGGTGACACCAAGCTCCGTGAGGCGCTCGCTAAAGCCCTCCTCGGATTGATCGAGAAGCATGGCGAGCATCCGCAGGTCGTTGGCCCGGATAGTCAGCACCCTGCCGTTGAAGTCCTGGCGCAACATCTGAATACCGCGCAGGAACCTCTCGACGACCTGGCCATCCTGACCCGATAGCCGTTCGATCTGATTGAGATCGATCGTGACACCGTCGGCTGCAGGATTGGGCATGGGCCCGTCATCCTGCGGAAGCAATTGGACTATCGGAACGCTGAAGAACTGAGCCAGTCGTTGCAGACGGGGCAACGACAGACTGCGTTCGCCACGCTCGTAAGCGCCTAGAACCGCTGCCTTGAATTCCTGATCCGAAAGTTTCTGGACATCCTGCAGCGAAAGCCCGCGCTGCCTTCTGATGGAACGCAACCTGCTTCCCACCATCTCGTTGTATGTCGGCATGACACCTCTCCTCGGCCCGCAACAGGCATCTCGATACTCGATCGACCGCTCTGCGTAGCCAACATCATAACCCAGGGTTACCAAGATGTCTCGTATCGAAATGGATTCCGCCCAATTTCCGATCAGGACCCATAACTAGTCCCCCGCAAGGTCTGATCAGCGAGACAAATGTCGGGTAAGGAGAACCGCTCCCACCAGCGCAGCTGTCTCTACTCGCAGCACGTTGTCTCCCAGACGAACTGCCAACGCTCCATCCGGGATCTCTTCGATGGCAAACCCGCCTTCTGGACCGATGCAGAGGATGGCGTCCTCTCCGATATCGACGTGATCCAGGTCGGCACCGTCCCGATCGGCCAACAAGACGGCGCCAAACTGTCCGACCTCCGAGATGGATACCGGACCGGACACCTCTGTGAGCCATGCTCCCCGTGACTGTTCGAGCGCTCCCTGCGCCCACGAGGAAGACTTCTCGATGCGGGGCATCCTGCCTTCGGTATGGAGGGTGCTCAGCCACAACAACCGAGCGACGCCAATCTCAGCCAGCTTCTCGACCAGAAATCGGGCGCGGCTCTTGTTCTTCGGCGGGGCGACGGCGATCGTCACGGGATGCGGCCGATCAACAGTTGTCTCCCTGCCGCGCTCAACCCACCCGCCCGAATAGACACCTTTGCCCAGCAGACCGGACCCGTCGGTGTAGGTGATCTCCAGAGGTCCCTGGTTTCTCAGCACCTTCTCGAGGTGGGCCCGTGTGACTTCTACGACGCCTATGCGGCTTCCGTCGTAAGGAGGGGGCAGGAGTAGATGAGGTACGTGACGGGCCATGGGGTCAGCGGCTGCGTCGCTTGCGCTTGCGCTTCTTGCCTTCGTACGGCTCCTCGCCGCGAAGCTCGGCAAAGTGGCGCAGCGCCTCTTCTTGCTCAAGCGACAGATCACCGGGAATCTGCACGTCCACCTCGATCAGCAGGTCACCTCGACCCCTTCGTTGCAGGCGTGGCATGCCTTGTTTGCCCAGCCGGAACACCGTCGCCGACTGGGTTCCCGCTGGGATGTCAACGTCAGTCGTGGTGCCGTCCACCAGGGGTACTTCGATCGTCTTGCCCAGAGTTGCCTCCGCTATTCCCAGCTCGACCTTGTGATGTAGATCGTTCCCGATGCGAGTGAAGGCCGGATGAGGCGCGATTCGCACCTTGACATACAGGTCGCCGGGTGGGGCCCCCCGCTCGCCCACTCCGCCTCTACCGGACAGGCGAAGCCGGGTTCCGTCGTCGACCCCTGCCGGGATCTCAACCGTGAGGCTCCTCTCGGAGTCGATCCTCCCCCGACCACTGCACATCTTGCAGGGATTGTCGATGATCTCGCCGTTGCCGCGGCACGTTGCACAATCGGTAACGGTCATCATCGAGCCCAGCATGGTTTGCCGGGCCACCTGGACCTGGCCGGCACCGTTGCAGGTCGGGCACCGACGCGGTTCGTGACCGGGCTCGGCTCCGCTGGCGCCGCATGCGGGACACCGTTCTGGCGCCGTGACTTCTAGCTTGCGGCTGACGCCCACAGCGGCTTCTGCCAGATCGAGATCGACGGTTGCTCCAACATCGCCGCCGCGCTGCGGGCCACGTCGCCCAACCCCGCCGAAGCCACCGCCAAATCCACCGCCAAAGAACTGCTGGAGGATGTCGTCGAGACCACCAAAGTTGCTGAACAGGTCGCCCGCGCCGAATTGCTCGCCACGATCGAATGCGGCCCGCCGCTGAGGATCGGACAGAATCTCGTAGGCTTCGGCAATCTCACGGAATCTGGCTTCGGCGGCGGGATCATCCGGATTGGCATCCGGGTGGGTATCCCGAGCGAGGTTGCGAAACGCTTTTTTGATCTCGTCCTGGGTGGCGTCGCGGCCGACGCCGAGGATTTCGTAGTAGTCCTTCATACGCCGAGACTGTCTTCGAGCCCGTCACCGACTTCTTCGACGATCCGGATGGTGCGGCGGTAATCCATGCGCATCGGACCTAGGACCCCAACCCTGCCCCGACCGCGTGTGCCCGCGTCGAATGCCGTCGACACGACGGCGAAGTCTGCCCCGTCGAGGTCCGTCTCCGCACCCAGTCGCACCGAGGTGCCTTCTGCTTCGCCACCGAGAAGCTGGCGCATGTTTGTGTCTTGCTCAAGCAGCTCGAGCATGGTGTGCACCTGGGCAAGGTCCTCCCACAGTGAGGCGAGCTGGCTGGCACCGCCGACGTACATCTCGCGGGTTGACGTCTTGGTGATGCCGGTGGCGGCGACGACTGCCTTTGTGATGCGGAGGATGTTGCCGGGAACCTGATCCGCCGTCATTGCAGCAACCGCATCGCTGCCCGCCGTTAGGGTCGCTCCCTCAAAGCTGGATGCCAGCAACTGCTCAGCTGCATCGAGCTCCCGATCGGACGGTGTAGAACTCAGCCTTACAACCTCTTGTCCGACCCGTCCTGTCTCTCCAACGGTTACGACCATGATCACCGGCCCGTCGAGATGGACAAGGTGGAGACCGTGAACGATCTCATCACCGAAGCCGGGCCCGATGACGACGGCGGGATAGTGGCTGATGTCGGACAGCAGGCCACTCGTCTGTTTGAGTAGCTTGCTCAGCTCCTCGTGGAACCCTGCAAAGAACGACTCGATCCGCTCCCTCGTGGCGTTGCGCAGCTTGGTGGGTGAACAATGGTCCACGTAATAGCGGTACCCGGCGGGCGTCGGTACCCGGCCTGCCGAGGTGTGCGGCTGCGTAACAAAACCGTACGACTCCAGCTTCGCGAGGTCATTGCGGATGGTGGCGCTCGATACATCGACTGCGCAGTGCTCGAGCACGGCGCGCGAGCTCACAGGCTGTCCGGTACGGATGTATTCCTCTACCAGCGCCTGGAGAACGACCGAGCGGCGATCATCGAGCATCAGGCGAATTTAGCACTCGTCGGGGGAGAGTGATAAGACTTCTCATCTGCCGGGTCGTTCCTCGAGGGCGAGAACCTCGCGGGCAACTGCATCCGTCAGAAGGGGCCGGGCAACGATCAGCCTCTCCCCTTCCATGCGAATCACCCCGGCCTCGAGGAATCGACTCCCTGCTTCTGAGGTCACAAGCACATCGGCTACGGCACCGCCACGGACGCCGCACCGACGCCGCAGACCAAGGAATACACGCTCCTTCTCTCGGTCCCAGGAGGACAGGATTTCCGAACCGGCTTCCGGGCGTCGGCCATCTTCAACGGTCTCGAGATACACATCGAGCCGGCGCACGTTCCGCCGTCGAACACCGCTCCGATGACCGTGAGCGCCGAGGCCGAATGCTGCGTATTCGCCCTGAGCCCATGTCGTCAGGTTGTACCTGCATTCGCGGCCGGGAGCCGCCCAGTTGGAAACTTCGTAGTGAGAGAGCCGGGCAGGCAGGGATCCGCCCAGCGTTTCGTACTTGTCGGCGAGGTCGTCCTCGAGAGGCGCCGGCGCCCCTGCGCTCACCTGCCTCGATAGAACCGTGCCAAGTTCGACGGTGAGCGCATATGCCGAAATGTGATCGGGGCCGAGGCCGACAGCGGTAGCCACCGTTTCCTGCCACGACCGTTGGGATTCGCCTGGTGTACCCAAGATCAGATCGATGTTGACATTGTCAAAACCGGCCGTCCTGGACGCCGCAACGGCGCCGATGCCCATACCCGGGTCATGCGCTCGCCCCAACGCCACCAGAACCTCCGCGTCGAACGATTGAACGCCTAGCGAGACCCTATTGAGCCCGGTGCTCCGGAGGGCGGCGGCGTGCTCGTCGGTCCAGTCCTCCGGGTTGGCCTCGATGCTGATCTCGGCTCCAGGCTCGAACCCGAACCTGGCTTTGAGGGCGTCGAGGACCCGCTGCACATCGGCAGGATGGAGAATTGAGGGGGTCCCGCCGCCAAGGTTGACGGCGTGGAGGGGCTGCCAGGGCGGCTCCATGGCGATCTCGGCGATCAGTGCATCCACGTAACGCTCGATCGATGCCCGTTGCTCGCTCAGATCCACAACTGCAAAGTCGCAGTACGGACAGCGACGGTGACAGAAGGGTATGTGGACGTATGCGGCTCGCTGTCCGGCCGCCCGGTCTGCGGTCGCCGCGGCGTCACTCATCGATGCGGAGCGCCGAGATGAATGCTTCCTGCGGGACTTCGACCTGGCCGACCATCTTCATCCGGCGCTTGCCTTCCTTCTGACGTTCGAGCAGCTTGCGCTTCCGGGTGATGTCGCCGCCGTAACACTTAGCGGTCACGTCTTTGCGCTGGGCTTTGATGGTCTCCCGGGCGATTATCCGGCTCCCCACGGCAGCCTGGACGGGAACATCGAACAGCTGGCGAGGGATCAGCTTGCGAAGACGCTCAACCATTGCCCGGCCGTATCGGTAGGACCGTTCCTTGTGGACGATCGAGGAGAAAGCGTCGACCGGCACGCCGTTGAGCAGGATATTGACCCTCACCAGGTCCGACCGGCGATACTCCCCCGGTTCATAGTCCATCGACGCATACCCACGGGTCCGGGACTTCAGCTGATCGAAGAAATCAAAGACGATCTCGGCGAGGGGGACCTGATAGTGGAGCTCGACTCTTTCGGGCGTGAGATAGGTCATCTCTCCCATCTCGCCTCGCCGCTGCTGGATCAACTCCATGACGGTGCCCACGTACTCAGAGGGCGTGATGATCATCACCTTCACGAACGGTTCCGAGATGTCTGCAAGCAACCGAGTGTCCGGCAGGTCCTGGGGTGAACGGATCTGGGCAGTCGAGCCGTCGGTCAGATGCGCAACATATTCGACTGATGGTGCGGTGGCGACCAGGTCGAGGTCGTATTCGCGCTCCAAACGCTCCCGGACGATCTCCATGTGGAGCAGACCGAGAAACCCGCAGCGAAACCCGAAGCCAAGAGCGCGGGACGTTTCCGGCTGGTAGACGAGCGAGGAGTCGTTGAGCCGCAGCTTGTCGAGCGCTTCGCGGAGCCGTTCGAAGTCGTCGCCGTCTGTGGGGAATAGCCCTGAGAACACCATCGGCTTCGGTTCCTGGTACCCGGCGAGGGCACCGCTCGCCGGGTTATCGACATCGGTCACCGTGTCACCGACCCTGATCAGATCGATCTCCTTGACTCCGCTGATCAAGTAGCCGACCTCGCCCGTTGCGAGGCGTGTGACCGGCGTTGCGGCCGGTCGGAGCACGCCGATCTCATCGGCGGCGTCGTCGAGGGCGGTCGCCATGAAACGGAGCGCTTC
Source organism: uncultured Acidimicrobiaceae bacterium (assembly GCA_947258985.1). Classification (GTDB taxonomy): domain Bacteria; phylum Actinomycetota; class Acidimicrobiia; order Spongiisociales; family UBA5794; genus JAAETI01. The sequence continues at coordinate 29,351 of CAMYKI010000011.1, read as the reverse complement.
GCCCGAATCGATTGCCCCGTCCACGATACGAATCGAGCAGATGACCCCGCGATACGTGTCGTAGTAGCTGTCGAACACCATTGCACGCAGCGGGGCGTCGGCGGCACCTTCGGGCGGCGGGAGACGGTGGACGATTGCTTCGAGAAGCTCCTCGATCCCGCTGCCGCTCTTTGCAGACACCTGGATCACGTCCTCCGGCGATCCCCCGACGACGCCGAGTAACTCTGCGGAGACGCGCTCTGGTTCGGCCGACGGCAGATCGATCTTGTTGACCACCGGAATGATCTCGAGCCCGTTCTCTATGGCGAGGTAGGCATTGGCAAGGGTCTGGGCCTCGACTCCTTGGGCGGCGTCGACGAGGAGCAGCGCCCCTTCGCATGCGTCGAGGCTGCGCGACACCTCGTAGGAGAAGTCGACGTGTCCCGGGGTGTCGATGAGATTGAGGATGTATGTGTTCCCGTCGGCGGCCCGATAGTCGAGACGCACCGCGTTCGCCTTGATCGTGATGCCGCGCTCCCGCTCGATGTCCATTGTGTCGAGCAACTGCTCACGCATGTCGCGTTCGGCAACCGCACCGGTGAATTCGAGCAGGCGATCGGCAAGGGTCGACTTGCCGTGGTCGATGTGGGCGATGATGGAGAAGTTGCGGATGCGCGCTTGATCACTCATGGGGATTCCGGAGGGAGCGAGCATTGTACCCCGTCGGCGTCGCTGCTATTGTCTGGCGTTCCTCCAACCCCCAGAGGTTCTTTTCCGTATGGCCAATATCGATTCACAAAAGAAGCGCAATCGTCAGAACGAAACAGCGCGCCAACGCAACCGAGCAATGAGTTCGGAACTCAAGACCCGCTCCCGCACCGCCATCGAGGTGGCGGAGACCGGCGACGCGGCCGCTGCCGAAGAAGCCCTCCGGGCTGCTCAGAAGCGCATCGACATGGCGGCAACCAAGGGTCTGCTGCACAAGAGCACCGCTGCCCGACGCAAGTCACGACTTGCCAAGCAGGTCGCCAAGACCCTCGGTTAGCACTGTCATGAGCGATACAACCTGGCTAACACCAGCAGCTGATGCCAAGCTGCGCGAAGAACTCGAATACCTCACTACGGACGGTCGGCGCGCCATCGAGAAGCGAATCGCCGAGGCGCGCGATCACGGCGACCTACGCGAGAACGCCGAGTACGACACCGCCAAGAACGATCAAGGTTTGATGGAGGCGCGCATCCGTCAGATCAAGCACATCGTCGAGAACTCCGAGGTACGTGAGGCCGAGGATTCCGGCCGCGTCGAGGTCGGCACCATCACCACCGTCGTCGATGATGACGGCGACGAGATGGACTACTTCATCGCGTCGGCGGAGAACAAGGTCCCCGGCATGATCCTGGCGTCGCCGACGAGCCCGGTGGGCTCTGCACTGCTGGGCGCCGTCCCCGGCGACGAGGTCGCCTACAAGGCCCCGGGCGGCACCTTCAAACTGACAGTCAAGAACATCCGCCTCTACGAGGGCTAACCCCCAGCCTCCAACCCAGGGTTCGCAACCGTCAAAATGACAGCCCCCAACCCAGGGTTCGCAACCGTCAAAATGACAGCCCCCAACCCAGGGTTCGCGACGGTCAAAATGACGGTTGCTGGCCCACGGTTCGCTTTCCCGGTTCTGTCAGGGGTTGTTGTCATGCTGGGGACATGGACAAGATCAAACGCGCAATGGAAGTCGCCGTCGCTCAGGGCGGGGTCCTGAGATTGGACCAAGCGTTGGAATGTGGCATGTGCCGGTCGAGCGTCGACCGGTACGTGAGGGCCGGCGTATGGAGCAGAGTCATGCGAGGCGTCTACCGCGTCATCGACATGGACACGGCAGACATGCGGGTGCGAGCGGCGATCGCCGCATTGCCCGATGCTGTCGCGACCCACGAAACCGCCGCCGAGGTGCATGCCATTCCCCACCTCCAGCGCGATCTCGCCGTGGTTACGGTGCCCTCACGGACCACCCATGTGTTCCCCGGCGTCGTCGTCCATCGGACCAACGACCTCGATCCATCTCACATCACAGAGGAAGATGGCTTTCCGGTCACAACAATGACAAGAACCATCGTTGATCTTGCCGGGAAGCTTCATCCGAGGCACATCGAGTTCATCGTGGATGATCTCGTGGCGGCAAAGCGGCTGAACCTAGACGACTTGGGCCTGCTGGTCGAAGCGATTGCCCGCCGTGGCAAGCCGGGCTCCCGAACCCTGCACGGGCTCCTATCGGACAGGGCCGCCGATGACACGGGCCTCGCTAGCCGGCTCGAGCGTCTTGGCCTGCGAGTCCTGGCGGACGCCGGACTCCCGAGCCCGCATACCGAGTACCCGGCGCCATGGAATGCGAACGAGCGAATCGACGCCGCCTATCCGTCGGCCAAGGTTGGGATTGAATGGGATTCGAAACGTTGGCACACCCAGGTCGCCGCCTTCCAGCGGGACCGCAAGCGCGACCGATTCGCGCTGCTCGAGGGATGGCGCATATTTCGATTCACCTGGCAAGACTTAACCGAAGTCCCGTACGAAGTAGTGAGCACCATTCGATCGGCCTTGAGTGCCCCGGCGCCAACCCAATAGCTCCGAACCGTGGGCCTGCAAGCCCTCCTTAGCCGCCCCTGAACCCTGGGTTGCAGACGTCAGAAGCGCCGGTTCCCGCCGTACCAGCGACACATGGCAACCGTCAGTCTCTCCATAGTCACGCGGTGTGTCGCCTCGGGCGCGGTCTTGAGTTGCAGATCCGCCCTCGCCAGGGCTCCCACGGCAAGCTTCAGATCAGAGCCACGGATCCGGCTTTTCTGTTTCCATACTTTCTCCATTGCCCAACCGGCCTTCCCGCCGTCCCAGTCGAGGAAGGTCTCGTAGTCCGGTGCGGCGGCGGCGATGGAGCGGCGCCTCACATCGTTCTGGAGGAACGCCAGAAGCTGTAGCGGATGCCCGTGCTGGAGGAAGTCGGCGAGACGGCGTAGTGCCGCCCCGTGGTCACCGGCGACTATCGAATCCACGTAATGCCACATTGGCTCATCCGGACGATTCTTGAACCGGTTACGAACTCGCTCCACATCGACATCCGGACCCTCCACAACCAACTGGTCGAGCGCCTGACCAAGCGCGGCGACATTCGTGCCAAAACGGTTGAGGAGAATCGTCGATGCGTCCCTGTCCAGCCGCAATCCCCGGTCACGGGCCGCCTTGCCCAGCCATTCGCCGGCAGTCCGCTCGGTGATCCTGGTCACCTTGATCGACTCGGCGTTCTTCCGGAGCATCGTCCCGAGCGGAGCCGGGATGCTCCCTGCTGCGACGAACACGGCAATCGTCTCGCCGTCCGTAGCAAGGTCGAGGAGTTCGGTGACTACCTCAGCTTCGGCCTTCAGCAGCGACTGTGCGTCAACCACCAACACGCCGTCGGCACCACCGAAGAGCGATCCACTCTGGAGTGCAGGGACAATTTCCTGGACCGCACCTCGCAGGGTGCCGTCCGCAGCATCGTCGCCCGCGGAGCCCTTGGGAGGCACGTCGATGCGGGTCGGACTCTCGACATGGAGTTGCGCAAGTGCATCGTGGGCGCGGCTCATCATCACGTCGCGCTCCCCCGGTCCTGCATCCCGCGGGCCCGATATGACAACAAGGGGCTTCATCGGATCGAGCGTAGCCTCACGGACCGACAAGAGTGCTGTTGAGCTCGCCTGCCGCATCTTGGCTGCGCACGAGCGGCACAACGACGTCACCGATATCGGCGGTAGCTCGGATCTCGGCGCCGGCCGCTTCGAGAGTTGCGATCACCTCGGCAGTGGGATGGCCGTAGGTGTTCGGACCGACTGAGATGACCGCGAGATTGCCGACCGTGTCGGCGAGCCAATCCAGATTCGTTGTCCCTGCCCCGTGGTGGGGTACCAGAAGCACATCCGGCCGGAGCGAGGGAAGCTCCAGCTGCGCAATCGCACCTATGTCGCCCGGCAGCAACACTGAGACACCATCAGCTTCGACCAGCAGGACGATCGACCCATCATTCTCAGCGGCGTAACGTCGTTGCGGTCCGACAACTTCAAGGGTGAACTGGCCCAGCCGAGCCCGCCCCCCTGCGGAGATCTCATCTATCGAGGTACCGCTTGCGCCAAGGCTGTCGATCAGTTGCCGAAGTAGCTCTGAGATCTCCTGATCTGCCGGTATCCACAACGTGCCGATGTTCATCGACTGCTCGATATTCTGAAAACCGCCGACGTGATCGGCATCCCCGTGGGAGGCAACAAGCAGATCGATTCTTTGGACTCCGTGGCGGCGCAATGCGGTCCGGAGTATCCCCGGATCAGCTCCGCCATCGACCAGTGCAGTCGCCCCGCTTGGATCCCTGAGAAGCACGGCGTCGCCTTGCCCGACGTCGAGAAACGTGACTGTGGCAACGTCCGGTGGACCGGGCGGCACTGCCGACACGGTCGCAACGAGCAGACCTCCCGCTACCAGAAACGGTGTCATCTTGGTCTTGTAGGCCACAACCGCTAATCCCCCAATTGCGACAACGCCCCCGGCGTCGAGTTGGGGCCATTCCCCGGCGACGCGAGCTAGGCGCAGGATCCAGTCGGCCACCTGCTCTGCCAGGAGGAGCGGCTGATTCCAGCTCACAACCACGCCGACACCCGCGAGGGCGGTTGCCACAGTCACCAGCGGGGCAACGAGCAGGTTCGCAAGGGGCGAGAGAAGGGGGACCGATCCGAAGTGAAGGATCAGGAGGGGAACCACTGCGATCTGGGCTCCAGCTGTGGCAGATAGAGCGGTCCAGAAGATCCGTGGTGATCGCCCCCGCCACCATCGCATGCCGACGAGTACACCCGCCGTCGCCGCCACCGACAGCTGAAACCCGATATCGATCGCGAGATCTCCCGACACTGCCAGCAGGACCGTTACTGCAACGCCGAGCGAGGTCCACGCGTCCATCGGCACTCCGAGCGCCTTTCCACCGAGCACGAGTCCCGCCATCGTCGCAGCTCGTATCACCGAAGACTCCCACCGGGTGGCCACGACGAAGACGGCCAGAACGACCAGACCAGTCAGAGCCCGCAGACGGGTGCCGGCACCGAGCGGCCCAACGACCAACCACCACGCCCCCAGCACCAAGGCAACATTGCTGCCGGACACCGCAACGAAGTGAGTCAATCCTGACCTGCGCAACGCTTCTTCGTCGTCGGTCGGGAGGTTTGCGATGTCCCCGATCAGAAATCCGCTGAGAAGGGCCGCGGACGGCGAGTCGCCGATCGCACTCATCCTCGATTGGACTCGGGCGCGCAGCAGGTTGCCCGCGACCATCACCGGAGCCTCTGCAGACGACGGGATTTCGATGGTGTGCGCCGTGAGGCGGCCGGCCACGGGATTACCCCTGACATAGCCGGGATCGGTTCGGAGCGGACCCACACAGATCACTCGATCGCCCGCAACAACGTAGTCCGCCTCGGTGATGATCCGAATCGGTGGTCCCTGCCAGGAAGCCGCTGCCAGGCTGCCGGGCTGCCACCCGGTCGGTCGGATCACGAACTGATAACGGTCTCCGAAGGGCAAGGAGTCCGTCGCCGCCGTCCCGGAGAGGGTTCCTCGCCCCTCAGGGATTGGACCTGTCAGCACCGCGCTTTCGCGACCGGTGGCAACTACCCCCGACACGGCGCCGATCGAAACGACAACCAGGAGCATCGACAGCCGGGAGCGCCTCCCCGCTGCTATCAAGATCGCAGTGCACACCAACCCTGCCGACATGCCGGGCGACATGATCGTCCCGGCAAGTGACCCGGTCCACATCGCGGCTGCTACCGCCATCGCCAGCCGACCCGGACCGATTGGAAGGTGCACAGCCTTCAGGGGATGACGACGAAGTCGCGAAGACCGGCGAGTTTGCCCTCGCCGATGCCGGGCACACTGAGCATGTCTTCGACGGTGGCGAACGGCCCGTTGTCGACGCGGTATGACTCGATGCGCCCGGCGAGCACCGGACCGACACCCGGCAGGGTCTCGAGCTCGCCCGCCGAAGCCTGGTTGACACGTACGCGCCCATCCGCAGCCACGGCGCCACCCGGCGCACCATCGGCGGCACGACCGGGTACGACGATTTGCTCCCCGTCGCTGAGCGGCGCCGCCAGATTGAGACCCGATAGATCCGCATCCCTGGTCGCACCGTCGGCGGAGGCCACGGCATCGGCGACTCTCCCGTCGGCGGGCACCACAGCGAGGCCCGGCGAGACGACCTCGCCGGCCACGTGGACCGTAATCGTCCCGCTGGAAGCACCATTTGCGGTATCAACGAAGAGAGGCGCAGCCACCGGAGCGGATCGCCCGAACCACATGGCGGCGAGCAAGACCACGGCAACGAGTCCGGCCGCGCCGGCCCAGTATCGAGATGGCATGTCGGTTCCGTCGGTCGTGTTGCGGAATCAGTGCCGATCTCAGATCTACCAGCCCGGCACGACCCAGGGAAGGGGTACGTCAGACGCCGAGATCGAGGAGAAGCGCGATCGCGGCAAGGAGGTTAACGCCGGCGTGCGTCATGATGGACAACCCGATGCGACCGGTACGCAAAGCCTGCCAACCAAGGACGAGGCCGATGACGAACAACCCGGGCACGACAAAGGCGGCGTCCGGGTCGATGAGGTGAATGCACGAGAACAGGGCCGCACTGATGGCTACAGAAGCCGCCGGGCCCAGCCCTCGCCGCAGCCTGGCGAGCAGAACGCCGCGAAACAACAGTTCCTCCGCCACCGGAGCGACGACAACCAGCACGAAGAGGATCGCGATGCGTGCCGGGAGGGATGACGCCTCTTCCGCGATCTCGGCAACGTCTTGTTGGGGCGGGTCGTCGAGGCCGAGGAGAGCAGCCAGAGGGATGAGAACCAGCAGCGTGACGCCGATCTGCAGCCCAACTCCATAGAGAAGGCCCTTGAAGTCACCGAGTTCGAAGCTGAACCCGAAATCGACATCCCAGGCCCCGGTTCCCCGGGATCGCGACATGTACGCAAGTAGACCGAGCGTTACCACAGCCTGGCCGAGGCTGGACACCAGAAGCAGCGGTACTTGCTCCAACTCCTCGCCGCCGTTTGCCGCAATGGCCAGGGAGATGGCCACCAGCGAGCCGACAAGGCCGCCGACGAATAGCCCGGAAGCATCCCAGAAGGTCCACACCGACCCCGGCAGATACGGGTCAGATGCCCTCATCGGGGCCCTCCCCCGATGATCGACGATGCGACGTCGCGTGCTTCCTGCTCAATCCGGATCGCCCGGTACGACTCCCAGTGACCGAAACCATCCCACCTATTGCGGAGGTAATCGCCGATGTACTGGACGAGGTGACGCATGGGTCCGAGCCGCCGCCACTGCTCGATGTGCATCAGTTCGTGGACGATGAGGTTTCCCGACCTGTCGGGCTCTGCGCCGGATCGAAACCGCTCCATCACGGTGGGACTGACAAAGATCCCGTTGGGAAGAGCCACCGCGGCAATGCCCTTTGCCCAGAAGCGCCGGAACAGCGGCGAAGCCACCCTCACCTTGACGCCCGCAGGGTCCACACGGGGCATAGCCTCTGCAAGCCTTTCCGGGTCGATGCCCAGGCCGAGCAGGATGTCCGCAGCTGGTGCTGATTCATACATGAAGCCCGCAGCGTAACGGGACCGCCGGGTTGTTCCGGCAAACATGACCCCGGTGCAGCGATCGCGACCTACCATGTCGGCCTCAATCGCCCGAGGCGGACCATGGATTACAGACACGAAGAGATCGAGCACCGCTGGCAAACAACCTGGGAGGACCAGGGCCTCTATCGCAGCGAGGTTGATTGGTCCCGACCCAAGCACTACGCGCTGACGATGCTCCCGTATCCTTCGGGCGACCTCCACATGGGTCACTGGTATGCGATGACTCCTTCCGATGCCAGGGCTCGGTACATGCGCATGAAGGGGTACAACGTCCTCTTCCCTATTGGTTTTGACGCGTTTGGGCTGCCCGCCGAGAACGCGGCCGTGCAGAGGAATGTCCATCCCGCCAAGTGGACCCACGAGAACATTGCCAGGATGCGCAGACAGCTTCGCTCGATGGGTGCCATGTTCGACTGGGAACGGGAAGCCGTCAGTTGTGATCCGTCGTACTACAAGTGGACTGAGTGGTTCTTCAATGCGATGCACCAGCACAACATTGCTTATCGGGGAGAGGCAATGGTCAACTGGTCGCCGACCCTGCAGACCGTGCTGGCGAACGAGCAGGTGATCGACGGCAAAGACGAGCGCACCGGCCAGCCTGTCGAACAGCGCATGATGGAACAGTGGTTCTTTGCGCTGACCAAGTATGCCGATGAGCTGCTCGACTTCGATGCCATCGACTGGCCGGATCCGATCCGAATGATGCAAACCAACTGGATCGGCCGCTCTGAAGGAGCCGAGGTCACCTTCGTCACCGAGGGCGGAGACGACATCGTCGTCTTCACAACTCGCCCCGACACCTTGTGGGGCGCAACATTCATGGTGCTTGCGCCAGAGCACCCGCTGGTCGACGCGCTTACGACCGACGAGCGCCGCGCCGCGGTTGACGAGTACCGCCGGCAAGCGGCGGCACAGAGCGAGCTAGAGAGAATGGAAGAGAGCCGGGAGAAGACCGGCGTCTTCACCGGTGGCTACGCCATCAACCCGGTCAACCAGGAACCGATTCCGGTGTGGATCGCCGACTACGTGCTGCTCTCATATGGCACCGGAGCGATCATGGCGGTTCCCGCCCATGACGAGAGAGATTTTGTGTTCGCCCGCCAGTTCGAGCTCGATATCGTCCCGGTGATCCACCCTGCCGGCACCGAACCTCTGGTCGAGCCGGAAATGACCGAGTCCTACGTTGGGCCGGGGCTGATGGTCAACAGCGGCCCTATCGACGGCGTCGAGACGACGGATGCCAAGGGCCGCGCCAACCCATCGGTTGCCGCGGCCATCGACTGGCTGGAGCAGAACGATGCCGGCAAAGAGGCCATCAACTATCGGGTTCGTGACTGGTTGATTTCGCGCCAACGGTACTGGGGGTCCCCTATCCCGATGGTGCACCGCGACGACGGTGAGATCGAGCCCGTCCCCGACGCTGACTTGCCGGTGCTGCTCCCCGAAGATGTGGAATTCTCCGGTCGGAGCCCGCTCGGCGAGACCAAGGAGTTCTTGGAGACAACCGACTCCGAGGGTCAACCGGCACGTCGGGAGACGGACACGATGGACACGTTCATGTGCTCGTCCTGGTACTGGTTCCGGTATCTGTCGCCAGATTTTGCGGACGCGCCTTTCGATCCGGAGGAGGCCGCCTACTGGCTGCCCGTCGACGTCTACACGGGCGGCGCCGAACACGCTGTTATGCATCTGTTGTATGCCCGGTTCTTTGTGAAGGCAATGCGCGACATGGGCGTCTTCGCTGATGCGGCCAAGACCATGGAGGACCACGGCAAGGACCCGCAGGGCTTGTTCGACGAGCCTTTCATGATGCTGCGCAACCAGGGCCAGGTCTTGGGCGCCGAACGGATCGGGGACATGCTCGTCATAGACGGCGAGTGGGACCAGGGCCGTCTGCTGGCGTCATCGGTCGAAGTCGCGCCGGGCGCGGATCCGGGTGCCGGGGCCGTGGTTGGCGAGCTGAAACGCCGGACGGAGAATCTGCTGCAGGTGCAGGCGTCGACCGGGTTGGTCGGAGTCGAGGTCCTTCCCGAGGCGTCGGTTGAGATCCCCGACATACCGGGGAAGAACGACGTCACCCAACTCAAGCACCACCTCGACATCCAGCGCATGTCCAAGTCGAAGGGCAATGTCGTCAACCCGGATGAGCTTGTCGCCGAGTTCGGCGCAGATACGGTCCGCACCCATCTCATGTTCGCTTTCGAATGGCAGAAGGGTGGGCCGTGGGATGAACGCGGTATCGCCGGCTCGAGGCGCTTCATCGAAGATGTTTGGAAGCTCGGCACGACCGACTACTCGCCTGCAGATGTCAGCGACGAGGCGTCGCTGAAGCTGCGACGCAAGGTGCATCAGACCATCGCCAAGGTCGATGAAGACATGGTCGAGTTCAAGTGGAACACGGCGGTGGCTGCGATGATGACGCTGCGCAACTCGATGCTCGATGCGCTGCGGGCTGCCGACGTCAGCACTGAGGTGTGGACCGAAGCGCTGGAGGCCCTGCTCAAGCTGCTGGCACCTATTGCTCCACACGTCACCGAGGAGCTTTGGATCGGTCGCGGGCACGCCGACTCGGTCCACGTGCAGGCGTGGCCGGTAGCCGACGCATCAGTAGCGGCTGACGACGTGGTCACGATGGTGATCCAGGTCAACGGCAAGGTCCGCGATCGCCTCGACGTACCCGCGGCGATCTCGGCCGAGGAAGCGGAGGCGGCCGCACTGGCGACCGAGAAGATCCAGGCCTGGCTGGAGAAGGGCGAAGTGCGCAAGGTGATCGCCCGCCCTCCCAAGCTGGTCAACATCGTCGTGAGCTAAGCCAGTGGCCGGCTACTCGATCGACCTGAGCACCATCTCGCTCAGCGAGTTCGCCGACACGTTGCTGACTGTCGAGTTGCTACCTAGTCGCCGCATGCTGGCCGACCATATCGTGGCCGTGACGCCTCGACTCGAGGACAAAGGTGTCGGGGATCTCGCCCAACTGAGGAAGCTGTTGGCCAAGAAGGCCAACTATCCGGACCTGGCTGGAGAGCTCCACGTCGATGTGGAATATCTGACCGTGCTGAACCGCGAGGTGAACTCCTACGTTTCAAAGCCCGTGCCTTTGGCAAAGCTGGAGTACCTGGACGACGAGGAACTCGCCTCTCTGGACTCGTTAGGCGTCAGGTCCACCAAGGACCTCTACGAACAAGGCGTCCGGAATCAGCAACGTTCTTTGTTGGCTGAAGAGTCTGCGGTCGAGCTAGACCGGCTGGATCATGCTCTCCGCCTCGCAAATCTGGTCCGCGTCAACGGGATCGGGCCGGCGTTCGCACAGTTTCTGCTCGAGGCGGGAATCACCGGCCCGGAGGACTTTTTGGATAGAGATCTCGAACGGATGGTGGACGAATACGCCGCAACTGTCGGCGAAGACGCCCCCAAGTTGCGCATCGAGGACCTCGAGTACGTGCAGCGCTACTGCCGCGGGCTGGCTGAAGACATCGAGTGGTGAGCGGGCTGGCCGTTGAGTCGACCTGGGACGGGTCATCGGGCTCTATCACGTAATCCGCTACTTAGCCCGATGCAGCACGTCGTCGAGCGAATGCATGGCGCTGCGAGCGCCCGTCGGTCCGGTCAACGGCTCCATCGTCGCAACCGGCACAACATCGACGTGCTCGTCGAAGTACAGATGCCCCGCATCGTCGAGTTCCTCCTCGACTCGTCGGAGTAGAGCTCGATCAATGGGCTGGAAGAGGTGGTATCTGACGGCTGCCGGCTTACGAACCGTCTGCCAAACACCGATGATCCGGCCCCGGTGCACCAGAGTTGCGCTCGAGTTGCCGCCGCCGTCCCACACAAAATGATGGAGGTCGTCGTCGAGTAGTCGGTCCCGATCCCGGTATCCCTGAACGTAGGGGTCGAGTAGCGGCAGCACGTTGATGCGGCCATCCGCAATCACGGACAGGACGGCATCGCAATGGAGGAAGAGCGGCCCGGGCCAGCCATCGACCGCGACCTCCACGATGTCTTTCGCTATGGCGCCGAGCGCGGCCCTACATCTTGCTCTTGTGAAGCCCGTCCACCACGAGATGTCGCTCAGAGTGACCGGGCCGTACCCGGCAACGTAGCGGCGCACCAATTCTGCGACGGCGGCAGTCTCGTCCCAACGGTGGATGTCGACATCGGGTAGAACGTGCTCCCAAAGATGGAAGCGGCGCACGTTCGATCGCCAGCTCCCCGGCGGCGCTCCCCCGACGACCGTCCCTTGCTCGCACAATCGGCTGACGACACCGGGTAGCTCCACCTCTTGCGGCACCTCTAACGCTTGACGTAGCTGGCGAGATGTCAACGGTCCGCCCTGAAGTGAGTCGACGACGGCGCTCTCGAGCCGCCGGAACTCACGCTGGGTGAGGCCGGAATCGCGCAGCCAGCGGGCGGCAAGCGGCTCCACAATGTGCCGCGTCGCCGCCGCGGCAGTCTCCAGGACATCGACGGGGAAGATGAACATGGTTAGCCGCATTGCACGGAAGCGGGCAACCTCCCAGCGTTCCCACATCGCTGATTCGAGGTCGGATCGGTCGAACTGCTCCAGCCGTGCTCTCATCGAGAGATACGGGCTCACCTGGCTGGTGTTGTGTAACCCCACGATTCGGTCGGCGACACTAACAATCGAGGGCCCGGGCGTGGTGAGGGAGTGGCTGTCAGTTGCGCAGCCCAGCGCCTGCTCCGGAGTGAGGGATCTCACAGCAAGCACGATAACGGTCCCGTTCCGGCGTAGACCACTTCGAAATGCCGAAGCAGAATCCGCAAGAACGGATAGAGCCAAGCGTTTGGCGCGGAAGAACCGGGCTAAACGCCAACGTCGTGGATCGTCCCTTCATTGTCCGCAGAGCATTGGCCGGCGCCGGTCAGAGATTCCTAGTCACCGGACCCCTCGAGCGTCCACGTTCCCCCGAAGGGCACATCCCAGGGGTTCTCGATCTCGGCAAGGCCGAAACGTATGAGATCAGCGATCGCTATCGTGCCTGAGCTGTCGTCGCACTCGACATCGAAGTCGTTGTTCGTCTCGGTGACCGTGCCGTCTGCCTGGGCTTTCCGCAGGTCATCCAGGTACTCCTGGAAATAGTCGTTGACCGTGGCGTCGGCGCAAACGACCCCTTCGTCGACGGCCGCACTGGAAAGCACAACGGGCGGTGGCGGGGGGCATCCGGCCGGGCGATGTCGATCGGCAGCGGCTCGCCGGAGGAACGCCTGCTGAGCGGGCCCGGCACAGCACACACTACGGATGAGATCCAGGCGGATGGCGCCCGTTCTGCAACCATCTTGCAGTCGCAGAAGCGCACACTCGGGTTGTGTGGAAGTGGAAGTCGAACTCGAACCGCCGGCAAGGCCAATTCGGAAGGTCCCAGCGCCGTCGCTCCGAGTGTCTTGTATGGAGCGTGGCGGGGTTGGCAATTGCCGCCGTCGTTGCCGCTGCGGTGTGGGCGGTAGCAGCGCTGTAACTGGAACGCGCGAAGGCCCCGGGATGACCCCGGGGCCCCGCAACTTCGGGTGTTCTCAGGCTTCCACTTCGCCGATTGCGTGCAGCATTCCTTCATCGAAGTCGGTCAGGAAGTCGCCGGAACCGGTCAGGGACTCGTAGTCGCCTGTCCCTTGAACCGTCCACGTACCCATGTTGATTCGGCCCTGACCAAATGACTCGATGTCGAGGACTGCAAAGTCGTAGCGCCAGTGTTCAACGACTGTGATCGTACCTGAGCCGTCGCTGCATTCGATTTCGGCGCGGTGTGTCATCTCCGCAACAGAGCCGTCTGCAACAGCAGACTCGAAGGTGGCCTCCCATTGCTCTCCTTCGAGGAGATTGCCTTCCATGTCCTCCATGTGGCTGCCAATAACGAATGTGCCATCAGAGCAGACCACCTCCTCTTCGACGGCCTCGCCGGAGATCGTTATCGGCACCGGTGGGGGAGCCATTGGTCGGGCGAGATCGAAGCCGAGCGGCTCGCTAGAGGAGCAACCCGCTGCAATCACGACAACGAAAGCTGTGAGTAGTACCAGACGTCGCATCTCTTCCTCCTCATGTCACTGTTGCCAGCTTCACATCAGGCGGTTGCAAGATTGCTGCAAGGCGGATGCGATCCGCTTGGAGTTTGATGAAATCAGACTCCCCGGGCGAGCCTGGCCCAGCACACACAGGGCGGATGAGATCCGGGCGGATGCAATCCGCTTGAGTCTGAAGAAACCAGGCTCACGGTCCAGCGGGGCAGTCGTCGAAGTGGAAGGTCACACACTCTGCTGAGCTCAGTGATCTGCTCGGCCGTTCGGCGGCAAGGGCGAGGAGCTCCTCGAGATCGAGAGTCCACACCCGAACGACCCCGCCGGAGGACGTCGCCAAACGACGGCCGTCAGGACTGACGGCCAAGTAGGGAAAAGCTCCGTCGAGCGGCAACGTGAGAACGTTTTCACCGCTTCCGGCATCCCACAGCCGGGCGGTGTCGTCACCGCCGACGGTAGCCACGGTGCCGTCGGAAACCCAGACGCCTTGTTCAACCGGCCCGGTGTGGCCTTCCAGTGCGAGCAAGAGGTCCCCCGACTCGGTCTCCCAGATGCGGCCGAACCCATCTGCCCCGACTGTCAGCAGCCGGCTCCCGTCCGGGCTGAACTGCACCGACCCGTCCATTGACGGTTGGTGGCTCATCTGCGTCACCAGTTGCCCGGTGGTGAGATCCCAGATATGTACGTTGTCTGTGTCATCCTCGAGGAGGACAGCGAGCAACGCGCCAGCTGGATCGAGATCCACGGAGTGGGCACAGGGACCGGGTGGGGTGGAAAAGACCAGGTCACCGCTGGCAACCTCGATCACCGAGGCCGTCGAGGGCCCGATCGGGAACTCGCAGGAGCCCGTGGCAATCCGGCGGCCGTCATCGTTGAAGGCCACGTTCCCACGGAGGAAGGGATGCTGGAATAGAGTGGCTTCGGTTGTTCCGGACGTCGCGTTCCACAACGTCAGCGAACTCGGTATTGCCTCCGTGGGTAAGTTGGTTGTCGACAGGTATTCACCATCCGGGCTGAACACGACAGACCCGCTGATCCCCCACTCCTCGCCGGAGGAGGCGTCACCGACCAAGGCGGGAACTGGTAATACCAGCTGTGGTTGCCCACCATCGACGGGCCGCACGGTGACGTCACGTCGCTGCTCATCGGCAACAGCCAACATGGTGCTATCGGGGCTGAACGCCAACGGTCCGTTTCCGGGCCACACCGCAATCTCGCCTCTCCCTCCCAGTGACGCGTCCCAGACTCGGACTTCTCCGTCCCAGGCAACGCTCGCCGCTACCACTCCTTCAGGCGGCGCAAAGGCGACGTTCAAGACCACCGAACGGTGACCAGGCAGAGTTGCGATTGGCTCCGCTTGTCCGTGCCGCAGCTCCCAGAGGCGGACGATCCCGGTGTCGCCACCGGTCAACATGAAGCGACCGTCGTCGCTCAGCGCCAGTCCATTGATCAGCCCGACCCCGGCCTCGATCGTCGCCAACTCGTCCCCCTCGGTACTCCACAACCGCACGGTCCCGTCCCAGCTGCTCGTCACAATCCCGGCGCCTTCAGGGAGGTACTCGATCCTCGAGACCGGGCCTTCGTGGCCGGTCAGCGGCCCCAACCATTCGCCGGTAGCGACGTCGAAGCGGATCACGTCACCCAGCATCGTGCCCGCAGCGACAGAGGACCCGTCCGGACTGAACGTAAGACCCACGTAAGGACAGCATTCAATCGACAAATCCGGATCAAACCTCTCGATGACCAAATCTCCGCTGGCCACTTCCCATACGCGTACTCCTTCTCCCCCCCAGGCGAACGAGCTCACCAGCCGGCCGTCGGGGCTGAAGGCTATCGACGCGATCGTTCTGGTGTGGGCCGGGCCGTTCCCAAACGAGAATCGCTGCACCTCAGCACCGCTGGCTGCGTCCCACAGCGCCAATTCGCCGCGCTGTGTGCCGGCACCGAATGTACCCGTGGCCAACAGGGTTCCGTCGGGGCTGACTGCGACCACCTCTACGTGGCCCAAGGCTGGTTTCGGCAAGGTGAGCAGTGTCTCCCCGCTGACCGGATCCAGCACCCGAGCCGTGGGACCGCCCACGAAGAGGCTGCCGTCGGGGAGGAATTCGGCATCCCACTCACCTTTGTGGGTCGCGATGAGCCGGCTGGCGGAGACCGCCTGGTGCAGTGCCCGCTCTCCCTCGGCGACGACAGATCCGTCGACAGATTTGGTGACCTCGATCGACTGGACAGCCAGTAGCAATGCAAGTTCGGCGTCCTTCTCCAAGCTCGCCAAAGACGCGTTCGCCAGTTCCCGGGCTCGAGCCTCCCGCTGGCTGGCGGCGGCGGCTCGGCTCCGGCTGGCAGCAAACAACGTCAGGCCGGCGGCGATCAGGGCGGCGACCGAGACCACCACCACCAGGGTGCGGAGCCGGCGTACCGAGCGGCGCTCCAACCGGAGCTCCTCGTTGCGCCGGACTTCATCCTCGGTCCGCTCTACCTCGCGGCGCGCATTGCTGGCTTCCAGATAGGCATCCTCGGTCTCGGTCAGGTCGATGGCCGTCGTCGTCCGCCAGTCTCGGTAGAGGTCTAGCCGGGAGCCGGTGAGCAGGTAGTCGGGGTCACAGCCGGAGGCCTCCCACTCGGCGACCTGCGCAATCAGCGCACTATGGAGCCGCAGATCCTCTTGTGCGGTGTCCACCCAGCGCTGCATGCGCGGCCACTCGCGCAACAGCGATTCATGGGCCACTTCGACTGTGGCCTCAGCCGTGACCAGGTGGCGGTCGAACGTCAGGAGGCGCGCCGCATCAAAACCGGCAAGCACCGCCTTGACGGTGCTTCCCTCGGGATCGAGCGACTCGAGTGAGGCTCGTGCCACTCGGCGGCGGCCGACGATCCCGGCCGGATCCACAGTCACCAGCCGCATGAACACCTGGTGGGCAATCGCCTGCGACTCCGGGGTCAGTGCTTGGAAGGTCTCCTCCGCCCGCCGACTGAGCGCTCCGGTGACGCCGCCCAGTCGCCGGTAGGCGGAGCGGGTGAGCACTGGTCCGTCGCTCTCCTCGAACAGTTGGGTGAGCACGTACTGGAACAGCGGCAGCGCTCCCGGTTGATTGGTCATCTCGCCGATGAGCTCGGCGATCAGCTCGGGCTCCATGTGGACCCGAGCTTGCTGTGCCGGTAGCACCGCGGCGGCCTCGAGCTCATTGGCCCGCAGCGGCAGCACACTCACCAGCCGGGTACCGATGAGTCCACCGAGCGGGCTTTGTTCGAGAGCCCTGTCGAAGAAGTCAGCCCGGAGTGTGACTAGGACTGTTAGCGGAACGATGGGATCCTCGACTGCTTCGACCAGGTTGCGGATGAACCGAGTCCGGATAGCTTGGTCGGTCACCTGATGGAGCAACTCTTCGAACTGATCTATCACCAGCAGCAGGCGGAGTCCATCATCGGCAACCAACGCCTGAACTCCGCGGACGAGATCTAGCTCGTCCCCCTTCCAGACCTCCGGCTCTCTTTCGGCTCGGATCCCTTCGAGCGCCGCGCTGACAGCTTGGAATGGATCGCGACCCGGCACCATGGTTGCGGTGATCCAAGTGTCGGGCTTCAGTCGCGGGAGGAGCCCGGCCATCACCACACTGGACTTACCGCTACCGCTTGCCCCGACCACTGCAACGAACCGGTGATGTTCGACAAGTTCCAGCAACTCGTCGATGAGATCGGATCGACCGAAGAAGTCCTTGTGGTCCGCGCGACGGAAAGGCCGCAAGCCCTTGTATGGGTTGCGCGCCGGCCTCCAGTCCTCTGGCTCCGCTGTGGGCGCAGGGCCGGCAAGCGTCGGGTCCTGAAGCAGGATCTTCTCTTCAAGCTCTTGCAGGCCGGGGGACGGCTCGATGCCCAGCTCTTCGCCAAGGAAGGAGCGGGCCGCCTGGAATGCATGGAGCGCATCGGCCTGCCTGCCTGTTCGATACAGGGCGAGCATCAGCTGAGCGCGGAACTGCTCCCGCCACGGATGCTCTTCGACCAACCCCTCGAGTTCGCCAACCAGCCCGGCGGCGTGACCCGTCTCCAGATCCGCTGCGATCCTGTCCTCGAGCACCTCTAGTCGTCGCTCCCGCAACCGTTGTGCCTCCGGTTGGATGGCCGGCTCATGACCGAGCTCCCCCCACGGCGCACCGCGCCAGATCGACAGAGCCTGGTGCAGGACTCGGGCGGCAGCTGCAGAATCAAGGGCAAGAAGCCGGCGACCCTCGTCCGCCAGCTCTTCGAACCTCGCTGCGTCCAGCTGATCGCTACCGAGCCGAAGGGCATATCCGGTAGGTGCCGCTTCGATTGCATCGGCTCCGAGAAGGCGGCGCAGACGTGAGATGTAGACCTGAAGGGTCTTGCGAGCTGTGCGTGGCGGATCCTCGCCCCACACCGCATCAACCAACCAATCGGTGGTCACTGCACGATCGGGTTGCAGCAGCAGGACGGCCAGAACCAGACGTTGCCGATAGCCCCCTATCGGCAGCGTCCGACCGGCATCGGAAACCTCGAGAGGACCGAGGACCCGGACCTCCATGCAATCAAGCCTACGGATCGCATGTGGGAATGGAAGGAGCTACCCGCAGAGGGCGGTTTGCAGCCGTTCTCCAACCGGTGAGTCAGCAAAGTCTCAGTAGCCCTCTCACGACGACCTTGTCTTCACCGGTCCCCAAGGCGGGCGAGTACGGCTGGAACTCTTCCGTAACCGCATCTGGCACTCAGCTGCGCACGACTCGGTTGGAGAACCCATGCGACCACATGACCTCCGCCACACCCACGTCGCCCTCCTCATCGCCGCCGGAGAAGGCCCCTTCGTCATCTCCAGGCGCCCCGGCCCCGCCTCCATTCGCACAACCTACGACGTCTACGGTCACCTCTTCGAGTGCCCCGATCACGAAGCCTCGGCTGCTCTTGAAGCCGCCAGAGCCCAGTCCCGCAGACTCCCTGCGGACTCGAGGCAGATCGGGACCCATGTCACTCGGGCTCTAAACCACAAGATCCCCGCGGGTACGGGGCCCAGGAACTGTAGAAGGCCCGGCTTTGCCGGGCCTTCTACCAACGAACCCGCACGTAGTGCGGGTTCGCGTGGAGCTGAGGGGATTTGAACCCCTGACTTCTTGCATGCCATGCAAGACCGGGGCCGTCGAGCGACACGGCGGAACCCTAGGAATCCTCCGCATTCATTGACGATTCGCCTCTCAACGTCTTGCGTCGTTTTGCGCTGATATTCAGCGCCTCGCGGACTCTCCGCGGACTCGTAGGGGACGCGACCAAGCGTCCAAGCCACACAGCATTGCCGACATCCCGCGTGCCATCCGAGGTATGGACAGCCACGTGATATCAAGGTAAGTTGATGCCATGGATCCTGTGATTCTGGCAAGCGCCCGCAAACACGGGATCAGCGACAAAGACATGCTCCACGCCTACCGCAATCCAATCCGCGTCTTTCAGCTAGAAGAACTCGTCATGTTGATCGGCGCTGACGATTCTGGACGGCTACTCGAGGTAGGGGTTGTTGCAGGTGAGGGTGTGGATTTCATTGTCCACGCGATGGAGGCCCGGCCGAGATTCTTGAGGAGGCGCTGATGCCAAGATCTATCCAAGAGATCCTCGATCACGCCGACGAACTGGCGAAACGATTCGAGGACTACGAACCCACAGGAAGCGATGAACGACCCGTCGAGGAATACCTCCTCGAACGCGCCGCCCTGGCACGTGCTCGCAGCGAACGCCAAATCCTCGACGCAGTGGTAGCGGCACGAGCCGCGGGCATCCCGTGGGTAAGGATCGGCGAGCTCCTAGGAACCTCCGCTCAGGCTGCACAGCAACGCTATGGGACGGTCGTCGAACAGGTGTGACCACCGATCCATCCGCACCACTTCCCTCAACAACCCTGCGTAGCCGAGACACCGAGCGCACACGTGCCGATCCTGAGCACTCGTGGGCGTGCGTGTATCGCAACATATTTGGCGTTCCGGGTGCCATTAGGACTCTTGCGAAGGAGCTTTGTCTTACTCTTGTCATGCGAACCGTGGTCACCGCTCTGACGCTTTGTTGTCGGTGTCTTGTTCCTCGGCGTTGAGTTTGGCGCGGTTGCGTCGGGAGCGACAACGACCTCAGCGTCGCCGCAGCTGGGAGACGACCCTGTGGTGGACAGCTAGGACCCTCGCGTGGATGCCTCGATTGCGTTTGTAGCCGCAATCGTGTGGCTCGAATCGTCGTTTGTCTGCTGTCTGAAGCGGCGACTCTTCTGGCGTGCGCCGGGCGTGACGCTGCCATTCCTGGCGACTCAGGGCCGACCTTGTGTGCTTCGTCCAGGTAATCTTTGTAGATGGAGCGACGCGCTCTTCTTGTGCTGGTCCTTGCGTCTGCCGTCATCGCCGGTTGCAGCCGCGAAGCAATCGAACCGACCACCATGTCCTGTGAAGTCATAGCTGACTGGGGTGGTGAACCGGTTGCGGTGACATGGCCTCTACATCCAGACGAGTCAACTGAGCCGACCCAAGTCATGGAAGTTGATGGACTACTGGGTGTGACCATCTACTACACGGGCGATGTGTTGGACATCTACACCTACGACATGTCGGCGGAAGGGCTCGGCAACATAAGTTGGAGCCGCACAACCAACGGTGAGCACTTACAGGATGTCTCGGAGGTTGGTGACACGATAGGTGACTCGGGAGGGCATCACCCAGGGACGCAGCAGGGGTTCAGAGTTCTTTGTGCGGCGGCTGCGTAGGCATCGTCGCGTAGCCAAATCGGGCGTTTCCTAGGACCTGTGATGTTGCCCCGAAAGCTGGGTTGACACATAGCCCAAATTGCGGCACCTTGACGTAGCGGCGTCTGTCTCGAATAGGAAGGGGACGACTATGAGACGTACGTTCATTGTGGCTGCAACTGTATTCATTCTGTTGCTTCCGGTCGCGGCCTTTGGTGATACTCGAATGCCAGTTGGCGCGCAGCTGGAGGGTGCGCAAGCAGACACGCCATCAACCTATGTGCACGCCGAAGGCATCCTTGACTACTCAACCGATGGGGTCGCTAGCCGGTCATTCGAACTCTGGCTCGCTCCTGATGGTAGGTACAGGGCCATCACCACCTCGCTTGATGGATCAGAGGCAAGCGAAGAGGTCGCCTATGACAAGGGCTGGCAGACGGTCCTGATAACGGACCCCTTCGGCAATCAATCTGCACTGAAGACCCAAAACTCGGAGCACTATGCCATTCGAGCATTGGCGGTCAGTCTCGGTGATGAGGCCCCGGAGAAGGCATCTGTGGGGTTTGAGGTGACCATCACGCACGATCTCGTCGCTGCTGACGAGCAGTTGCTTAAGGTCGTGATCCCACCGGGCGTTCCAGTGGTTCCAGAGGAAGAAGGGTTGGGCTCCGGTGGGAACGTTCTCCTTGGTAGCGGGAGCAGAAGCACAACGTTCTACTCGTACGCTGACTTCGGGTCCTGCGTCTACGCATACAACTACCGAAACACCTCCACCAACTTCTTCACGGCAAGCAGTCAATATCGCGGTAACTGCCGGTACATGGCCGTCAGCACGTGGGAGAATGCGGGCTATAACTGCACATACTGGCTGGGGTGGAGTGGTACCAGTTCCTGGTACGAGAGTTACAGCACCTACGGGGGAACGCACGGTACCAACCGCTGTTCCCGCCACGCTGGCTGGCATCCAGACTGGACACAGGGCGTTCCCTATCTGTCTTTGATGGCCTACCCGCTCTGGTAGAGCATCTATGCGTTTGACGGCACTTGACTCCGCAGCGGCTGCGCTCCTCGCGCTGACGGTCGGGCTTGCTGCGTGTGGCGGAGGGGCATCCACCGACCCATCCGAAAGCGATGGAGTACCGTCGAGCACAAGGTTTGAGCTTGACGCCTCCGCGCGAGAGCAGATCACGGTGTCAGTTCTCAACATGGTTGGCCCCACATCGGTCGCCGACGAGGACTGGTTCGGACTGGTCACACAAGGGTGCGAACGCGGAGCCTGGGACTGGGACCTCGCAAGAGAGATGGCGGACACGTTTGCTCTGGCTCATTCCACCGCTTTGCCCGCAACCGCCGGCCCGGACCTTCCGCACATTCTGTGGTTGTAGTAGCCCAGACATGTGGCGATCGTGCGCCCGAAGGAGTGCTCGACCGCGGTCCACCGGCGCGTGTGGATCAATGATCAGAGCACTCGGGGTCGACCCTGGCTATCGGGTCAGAAACGGTCTCGAGCGCAAAGCCTGCGCAGGTCATCTCCGAGGGTGGAAGACCCATATGCAGGGTTTGCTGTCGTACTGGCGTGGTGCATGGGGGCCGTTGTAAGGGTGCCTTCCCTTGCGTGATCACTGTGACATGTCTGGTTTGCGCGTGCGAGGTCCTCTGCGCGGTGAGAGTTCCCAGTCAGAAAGCCTCGAACCAACGACACCTTGAGAGTAGACAAGGACCCAGCTAGCAGCTCGAAGCCACTCGCTGGGCGGGCCTACTCAGGTCCCACAGATCACTCACCGCGCCGAACGTTATGGAGGTCCTTTGACAGCGCGATATCCGGCCTCTTGTTAGAACTGGACGCCATCCCGTTATCTGGGAACCGCGTTGGGTGGTCGAGCGGGAAGGCCGTTGCAGTGTTTGTATTTGAGTCCGGACCCGCAAGGACAATGTTCATTCCGTCCGACCTTCGGCGCGGCGTTGCGTTGGCGGCGTAGCGACTTCGATGCGTCTTCTACCCGTACCTCCCTGGTTTCGAGTTCAGCCTCCCACTGGCGAAGACGCTCACCCCAAGCCCGCTGCCTCTCCCCGACCGTCTTGACATTGCGTTCCCGAATCGTGAGTTCAGCGTCACGAGCAGCCAACTGCTCGGCGGCCCGGGTCGCCAACACCGCGGCACTCCCGTCCGCACCCTCATCAACAACGGTGGCCAGTTCACAGTTGATGAGTACCGCGATGGCCTCCCCCATGGCCAGCCCGAGCACATCGCAGTAGCGTCGCCACGTTGACCACGCGGCAGCCGACAAGGGGACCTTCACCATTCGCGGCCCGGTGTCATGGCTCAACTCGGCAAACAGCCGCCGGTCGATGTTCGCCAATCTGCCACGATCCAATGCCATCACCACTACCTCCCGGTCAACCAGTCGACCAGCAGCAACTTGTTGCAGGTGCGTGTGGTGTTGAGAGGGGTACGGTGCGAATCGCGGTCGCGATCTCAGATGCGCTCTCGGGTAGGTCCTTGATTGCAAGCTGTTGCTCAGACATGGGATTCCTCCTCTGGGAGTTGCCTACGTGGCTCATCTTGCGGAGGGATCCTCTCACCAGAATCTCAGTCTGGCCTGGATCGCTCTACGCGCAGCGGCTCGTTCACATCCGACGGCACCGCCCATCCGCTCCTCGAGACCAGCACCACCAAGGGAACGCTCACCGCGGCGGTGTCACCCATCTTCCCGGAACACTGTCACTGATGTCCCCGGAACATCCGGACGCCCATAACGCTGACCAGCCAGCGCCTACAGGACTCATGCCCTGAGACTCTGATCAGAGGGTTGCTGAGACTCTGGTGAGACTTTGATCAGAGGGTCAGAACCGACGATGTGCCCTGCGTACATCTGACGCAGTTGCAGGCAAGGGTTCGGGGAAACAGAGACGTGGCGCACATCCGCAAGACCGACGCCGGCACCTGGCAGGCTCGCTACCGAGCACCCGACGGTAGTGAGCGAGCGCGCAACTTCACCCGGAAGGTCGATGCCGAGACGTTTCTCGCCACTGTGGAGACCGACAGGGTGCGCGGGGATTGGACCGACCCGCGGCGCTCTCGCATCACCTTCGGGGAGTGGAACACGCGGGTGCAGAAGGGCCGGGTCAATCTGGCTGCTTCGACCCGTGACAGCGACGGATCGGTCATCCGCAGCCTGATCCTGCCCACCTTCGAACACGCCGCCATCGCGTCCATCCAACCGGGCCAGATCCGTGCCTGGGTCGCTGATCTCGTCGCCGCCGGCTACTCCCCCTCCACCATCCGCCGCGCCTACACCCTGCTCCAACTCGCACTCGACCTGGCCGTAGAAGACGGTCGCCTCTCCCGATCACCCTGCCGCCGCATCGCTCTCCCCCGCATCGAGCAATCAGAGAAACGCTTCCTCACCATCGAGGAAGTCGAGGACCTCGCGACCACAATCAGACCCCGATACCGGGCCTTCGTCCTCACCGGCGCCTACACCGGCCTACGACCCGGCGAACTCGCCGCCCTACGCACCGATCGACTCGACCTGCTGCGCCGCCAGCTCCGCGTTGAGGAACCACTCAAGACACCAGCCGCCCGCCGCACCGTCAGCTTCCCGCCCTTCCTCGCTGAAGAATTCGTCAAACACCTGGCAACCCATCCCGGCCAGGACGACCTTGTCTTCACGGCTCCCCAAGGCGGGCGACTACGGCTCGAGCTCTTCCGTAGCCGCATCTGGTACCCAGCGGTACGGGACTCGGTCGGAGAACCCATGCGACCACATGATCTCCGCCACACCCACGTCGCCCTCCTCATCGCCGCCGGGGAGGACCCCTACGTCATCTCCCGACGCCTCGGCCACGCCTCGATCCGCACCACGTACGACGTCTACGGACACCTCTTCGAGGGCCGCGACCGGGAAGCCTCAGCCGCTCTTGAAGCCGCCAGAGCCCAATCTCTCGCGGACTCTCCGCGGACTCGCCGAAGATCGGGACCCATGTCACTCGGCCTCTGAAACAACAAGATCCCCCGTAAACACGGGGGATCTTGGGTTGTGGAGCTGAGGGGATTTGAACCCCTGACTTCTTGCATGCCATGCAAGCGCTCTGCCGAGCTGAGCTACAGCCCCTGGAAACGAGAATGGATTGTATCAGGCTTCTGCGGAAGCCGGTTCAAACTCGATGACGGGGGCATCAGCCCACAATCTCTCGAGTTGGTAATAGTCGCGGGTCTCCTGGTCGAACACATGGATTACGAGGTCTCCGTAGTCGAGCAACACCCACCGCGAGTGCTCTCTTCCCTCTCTCCGCAACGGCCGGCGGCTCAATTCCGCCTTCAGCTTTCCCTCGACCTCGTCCGCAAGGCTGCGCACGTGACGGTTCGATGTTCCCGAGGCAATCACAAAGATATCGGTAACCACGAGGAGTTCGGAAATATCGAGCACCGCAATATCCAGTCCCTTCTTGTCATCGATCGCCGCAGCAGCCGCCAGGGCTGCTTCTATGGCTTCGGATGTAGCGCTAATAACTCGATCCTTCGGTCGCGGTCGGACAATGATAGATCTCCGCCGGCGACACACTAACCCTGCGTGTCGGCATACACCGCTTGGCTTTCGACATAGCGCCATACACCGTCGCGCACCAGGAACCGGATGCTGTGTCCTGCTCGGGCGCGTTGCCGAAGCATGGTGCCGCTCAACCGGACATCTGGAGTGTCGAGCCACACATAGTTGCCGCCCGCCAGTGCCTCGGCCACGTCGTCCTCGAGGACTCCAGGCCTGGGTACCACAGCAATGGTCGCTCGCTCCAGAACCTCCTGAGCCTCGTTCCAGCTCGGCAAGCCACGCGCCGTATCCGCTCCAACGATGAGCACGAGCTCGTCAGCAACGGGGAAGCTCCGCAACGTATCGACCGTGTACGTCCAGCCTTCACGCCGTATCTCGCGGTCGTCGGCTTCGAAGTAGCCGATGCCCTCGATGGCGAGCAGAGTCATCTGCCAGCGATCATCTGCCGGGGTGACCGTACGACCCGCCTTCTGCCACGGAGCCCCTGCCGGAATGAACGTAACCACATCCAGGTTCAGGTCGCGATAGGCCGCCTCGCCGGCGAAAAGGTGAGCGAGATGGGGAGGATCGAAGGTACCGCCGAGAATGCCGCGTCGCACGTTCAGCAGCATAGGCATGGGGCACCGGGATAAGCCGCAGAGCGTTGTGAGGCGCCGCAAAGCAACGCAACCATCGCTGCGGATCGTCGTATCGGTCACCGACCCGGACGGAAAAGTGCAGCGCAGCTAAGTCGTGGTCAATACCGGTACGCCCGAGCACCGTCCCCCGGTCCACTTGCTGCCCTGCGACGACGTCGATTGCGGTCAGGTAGGAGTACGAGGTTCGCAATCCATCCCCGTGGGCGACGGTGACCGAGAGGACCCCGGCGACGCTGCCGGCGAAGCTGACCACCCCGCCGTCAGCCGGGCGAAATGTGGTCCCCGAATCAGCCGAGATGTCGATGCCCCAATGACCTCCGTAGCGGCCGACGGGCGCAAAGCTGCGCACCACTTCACCGGGGAGTGGAGCAACCAAGCCCGGGCACAGGCCTGAGGGAACGATGCTGGCACAAAGAATCGAAAACGCCGCTGCGAGGCTTCCGATAAGTAGACCTTCCCCGCCACCGGCCGCATTGACAACGTAGCGACGTGCCGCCGCAATGGGAACCGGGTCGTGACCGCTTAGGCGGGGCTGGCCTCACTGAATCGGGGACCAGCGAGATCGACAGCCAGTGCGCGCAGTTCGTTGTTGCGGAACGGCTTCACCAGGGCGGCGTCGGCCCCGAGGCGCTTGGCTTCTGAGTGAGCATCTTCGTATCCGGAAAGGATCATGACTTTGGCCTGGGCGTTGACGTCGGACGCCCGCAGGGCCTCGAGCACATCCCACCCGGTCATGTCGGGCAGACCGATATCCAGAATCACAAGATCAGGCACGAACGTGGCTGCCGTTTCGATCGCCTCGGCGCCGCTTGCCGCGGCTGCGGTCTCAAAACCGGCGGGCCGTAGACACATGTCGATGAGGCGCCGCAGCACCTCTGAATCGTCAACTATCAATGCTCTTTGCGTTGTCATTATGTATCCAAACCACGCATTCAGATTCCCCTCAGAACGTTTTCCTTGCCAACACTGTCGACCCGATAGGTGACTAGTTAAGGACACGCTCCGAAGAAATTCCGGCGGGGTCGGGTATGGCAACGTCGGCGACAAATTGCTCGAGTTGGCGCAGCGTCCGGACCTCATACACGACGTCACACGCCGGCCGGTATCTGCTCATCTCTGAATCCCCCGTATCCCAGAAACGGCTAGCTTCGGGATTGAGCCAGAACGTGGCGCGGGCACGATCCGCCACTTCGGAAAACACTTCGTCTCCGGCGTCGCGAAAGTTGGTCCGCGCGTCTCCGGCAACGATGAGAGTGCTGCGTGCGGTTACGGCATCCGGATAACGATCCTGAAACGCCCGCAGTACGGCGCCGTAGTCCGAGTGACCGTCACGTCCGACGACCGTTGCGGTATCCCCAATCGTCGTCATGGTTCCGTCGAACCCGGACCCAGCCGCTAGAAGATGGGTGACCTCATCGACCTCGTCGATGAAGGCAAACGTGCGTACGCGCGAGAACTGGGTCCCCATTGCGTAGGTGAACTGCATAGTGAATCGTGCAAACGCCGCCATCGACCCCGAGACATCGCAGAGCAGAACGATTTCGGGTTTTGATATGCGTGGAGGGCGGAACCGAGGCTCAATCAACGCCCCGCCATGCGCCAATGACATTCGGATGGTCCTCCGCACGTCCAATCGACCCGTACGATGGCGTCGGCGCCGCTGCCCCAACCTCGTCGCCAACTTGCGGGCGAGTGGAGCGATTACAGCTTCGACGCGCTCCAGTTCCGCTTGCGTGGCATGCATGAGATCGACATCCTCCGCCAACGGCTCCCGAAGAGTGCGCGCCACCGTCTCAGCACCGCGGTCGGCCACAAGCCGGCTGGTGATTTCCCTCCGGATCTCGGCCTGGAGCAGTCGCAGCAGAGAATCGACCTCGTCCGTGCTGAGCCGCGCCTCCAGCCCGGAGAGAGCGCCGTCGGGGGCCAATGCATGTTCAATCCCCTGCAGGCGTTGCATCACGCGATACAGGTAGTACCGGCCGCCGACGGGACGGCCCGTCTGGAAACCCGACAACTGAGTGACCGCAGATCTGATTGCGCTTTGCAGTTGTGCATTGTCTCCCGACCTCAGTGCCTCGACCATTCGAGCAATCAGAGCTTCCACATCGGATTCGCCCGCTGCCGGCGCCGCACCGTCGTCAACCCCTTGGTCGGAACTCGATTGTGCCTCGTAGAAGAAGACATCGAATGCCACGTCGAATGGCGCCCGGTGACGAGGGTTCTTGATCAATGTGGCCGCGAGGGCTTCCCTGACGTTCTCCCTGTCGGCGATTTCGACGAAGCGCAACGCCTCGGCTGCGTCCAGAACTTCGGCAGTGGACACAGGTATGCCCAGCGATCGGAGCTCCCCTAGAAACGACCCCAAGGTTGTTATCACTGCTCGAGCAACTCCCGAGAGACCCGATCGATGTCGCTCTGATACTTGAGAAGCACTCCAAGCGTTTCCGCGGCTACCTCGGCGTCCACATCCTCAATTCCCAGCGCCAACAGTGTCCGTGCCCAGTCGAGAGACTCACTCACCGAGGGTGCCTTGCGGACCGCCATTTGGCGAATCGAATAAACCGTCCGGGCAATCTTCTCTGCCAACGCCTCCGGGAGGTCGGGGGCTTGGTGCAACAGAATGCGGCGTTCTCGTTCAACCGACGGATAGTCAATGTGGAGAAACAGGCAACGCCGTTTCAGCGCCTCCGAAAGCTCCCGCGTGTTGTTGGACGTCAGTACCACCAGCGGGCGATAGTTAGCGGTGATGGTCCCCAGCTCCGGAATCGTTACCTGGAAGGCATCTAGGACCTCGAGTAGCAGCGCTTCGGTCTCCATCTCGACCCGATCGACCTCGTCGATCAGCAGGACCACGGGCTTGTCGGAACGGATCGCTTCGAGGAGCGGTCGTTCGAGCAGGAACTCGTGAAAGTTGGTCAAAACGGGTTGCTGTTCGGGCCGCAATGTAGACGACATCCCCGTAGTTTCGGTGCTCTGCGTGTCAAGCCGATGGGAAGCGGCAAGCAAACGCTCGCTCATCGGCAGGCTCCGCTCAGCCTCCTCGAGATATCTCGGCGTGACCGACCACGCCGCTGTTGTTGAGACCGTTGGCATCCGTATCCTTAATGGGCCGCGACTTGCTCGTTCGGGAGTTGCATCTCCCTGATTATCGCCCGTGCCTCATTGCGCGCGAACTCGGGTGTTTGGATGAGCTGCATGCGATCAAAGGCCTCCCGCTCATCGGTTGGATGTTGGGCATGCCATCGCACGACAACCTCCTCGATCTCGGCGAGCAACGCCTCGGTGTGCGGGTGGTGCGCAAAATCGCGAAAGAACTTCTTCGCACTCCGATTCTGCTTGGCGAGATACACGTGGAGCCCTCGCAAATGACTGACGCCGACGTTGTGGTTGCGAACCTCCTCGCTGCTCTTGGGATCGTGAGCTCGTTTGCCCAACAGCATGTTGGCAGCACGCGGATGGTTCAAGGCACCGTGAAGGAACATGGCCGCCGCATCTTGAGGCTTGTCGAGCTCGTAGAAAGCGAATGCCGCGACGAAGCTCTCGGACGCCCACAATTTGTGAAGATGAGTAGCGGCGTCCGCTGCAAGCTGCCAGCAGCCCGTATTCAAGTAGATGGTCGCCCGATACGACGTGGCTGAAAGGTCGTCGCCGCACTCGTTCTCGAGCCTGTCGCATAGGGCCAGAGCCTCTTCAAAACGACCGAGCTCATTGAAGGTCAAGACAAGGTTACGTAGGCCT
>CAMYKI010000010.1 GCA_947258985.1 uncultured Acidimicrobiaceae bacterium | reverse complement strand
CGCGAGGTCGCGGACCACCCGGAATCGCTCGACCACCTCGTCGATCGTGTCACGGCGGTAGCTCATCAGCACATCTATTCCTCGGTCGCTGGGTCGCTCGACCGCGCGATCAGATCGGACCTGTCGCAAGGCGACGAACTCAGACTGGATGGAGTGAAGATCGCCATCGCTTCACACGATTTGAAATTCGCAGGGTTGCTGATCGACGACCTCACGAGGGCCGGTGCCGAGCTTCGATACGATCACTGGGGTGGCCACGGTCGCCATGATGAAGCCCACAGCCGTGACCTGATCGAGTGGGCTGATGTTGTTTTTGCTGAGTGGTGCTTGGCGAACGCCGTGTGGTACTCGAAGAATCGTCGTGCAGGGCAGAAGCTCCTAATACGCTTCCACCGAACTGAGATCAATACCCAATGGCCGGAGAGCATTGACCTCAACTCAGCCACGGGTGTGTACTTCGTGAGTGACTACTTGAGGGACGCAGCTGCTCAGAAGTTCGAGTGGTCCAGCGAACGCTTGTTTGTGATTTCCAACTTTGTTGATGCGCTTCCGCTCGATCGCCCGAAGCTTCCGGGAGCAGAGTTCAATCTCGGCATGCTGGGCTACGTACCGCAACGCAAACGCCTCGATTTGGCACTGGATCTCCTAGAGCAGCTGCGAGCGATGGACAGCCGCTACCGGCTGATCCTCAAAGGGAAGCTGCCGTGGGAGCTGAACTGGGTGTGGACCAATTCGGAGGAGAGACGCTACTTGGAGGAGCAGTTTGAAAGGGTGAGGTCGTCGCCTCTTCTCAGATCAGCAGTCACATTTGATCGGTCAGGCCCCGACGTCCCGTCGTGGTTTCGTAAGATCGGCACTGTCTTGTCGTTCAGCGACGATGAGAGCTTTCATCTGGCAATGATTGAGGGCATGCTGTCACGGGCCATTCCGCTGGTCCTGGAGCGACCGGGTGCGGCAGAGATCGTGTCCCCGGAGTGGATCCATGATGATATCGAACAGGCTGCAGCGTGGCTCGATGGGATCGCTCCACACGAGAGGTCAGCAATCGGAGCTAGAGCTCACGAGGACGCGTCGTCTAGATACGATAAGAAACTGACCGGGGCAGCATGGCGTAGAGCGATTGCAGCGAGTGTGGGCTCGATTTAGGGGGCGTCCGAGCACGCAGCCAATCTACATGCAAGCCCAGCTTGAGTACTGTCTCGCCCGTCTCGATGTCCGCGGGCTCCCCTTGGAGGACTTGCATACCCGGCTCGCGCCAGAAGCAGCCGAAACTGAGTGGATGGAACGCGCTTACCGGCCGGCTTTGGACCGCGGCATGAGTCAACGATTCGCAGACGGGGTCGAGGACCGGATCCAAGCAGAGCTGGATTGGATGTCCAGTGCTGACATATCAGCAGCCCAGTCGTGGGTCCGTCCGCGCCCGTAGCGCAGCAAGGTATATGTCGCGGTGAGCCTACAGGTCATCGCTACCGAGCAGCTGGCAGAGGTAGGTAGCGATCTGAACGGTACGAAGCTGCGCTTTTCCAGACCGAAGCGAAGCTTCGAATGGTTCGGTCAGGCGGAATTGTCCTGCCTCTTCGATACAGTCCAAGAGACGCACTGCTGTTTGTGCTTCAGTGGAGGGGCCCCAGTCGATCGAAGCTGGCTGCTCAACCCAATCCTCGTCGAACGGAATGTCGGCGAACTCACTGAACTCGGCTCGCAACGCCTCGCTCTGGAGCCTGCGATCTGTCGATACAGACCAGGGAAGACCCAGGCCGAATCGGGCCATCGCTACGTCATCGAAGGGACAAGCGACCTCTGGGTTGTCAAACATCCGATACGTGAACAAAGCGGTGTCTCGAGTCGTATGGTTGAAATGAAGGTACGCCTGCACTGGATTGGGATATTCGGCGAAACGAAGCAGTTCGCGCCGCATCCGGGAGCGCGCCTCATC
The DNA here is from genome assembly GCA_947258985.1 of uncultured Acidimicrobiaceae bacterium. GTDB lineage: Bacteria > Actinomycetota > Acidimicrobiia > Spongiisociales > UBA5794 > JAAETI01. The sequence goes on along the minus strand of CAMYKI010000010.1, from coordinate 54,812 downwards.
CGCCATCTCATCGACTATTAGCCCTGGTTCCAACATCGCCCGGAGACGGGCGAGGGGCGAATCAAGCATCAGTTCGATCGCAGCGTTCACGAGCTCGTTCATTTGCGGTCGAACGTCGCCGAAGCGAGAGCGAAGCGCGACCATCACCCCCGATCGTCCGAAGAGGACGCCGGCATTCATACCATCAAACCGAGCTGTGGACGTGGACATCGCGTTGATGAGCGGCAGCGCCCATGAATGTGACAGGGTCATCGATTCAACGAGGAGATTCTTCTGGACCTCCGCCCTGATGCGGTCTGGGATCGGTCGAACCTGTCTCACTGCCAAACCCGCCCGTTTTCCAAGGGCTGTAGCTACGGAGGTGTCAGCCATCGACGAGGTTAGATAGTGCCCGCTCGTCACTATCTTCTCAGGAGGACGGTACTGGCGAAGCAACTCGAGGAGGATGTGGCGGGAGTCCCGCCCCCCGGACAGGGCAAGAGCGCCCGAGCCCTCGGGCAGATTCCGATAGACAGCGTCGCGGACCTCGGAGATGTATCGGGAGGAGGCCGCCTCGAAATCCAGACTGGAGCGGTCTATGTCTAAGGGTGCGGTCTTGACCTCGAGCTTTCGATCCTGCCAGGTGAGCGAGGATCGGATGGGAAGCACATGGACTCCTTCGAGGGGAGTATCGCTACCGAGGAATTGTCCGGTGGCCAAGCAGGTAACGATCGCGGGCCAATTGAGCGAGGTCAGCCCAGCCCGGTCCCGGATCGTTGTCAGCGAGGTCGAAATCGCAAACCGGTTCGAGTTGGCGGTGTAGTACAGCGGGATGAACCCGGTCTCGCTGGTTTGTGCCGTCGCTCGTTTGCCGTCCCATTCCCAGGATGCTGCGGCTACCGCAAGTTCGCGCTTACGCAGTCTCGAAGGGCCGAGGTTGATGTGGAAGGTCCGGGCGCCCGTTGCCGCCGTTCTGCCTGCTGAATCTGCTTCCAGCACGAGAAACGCCGGTCGGTGTGTCTGCGGCATGGTTGCAGGCTAGCGATGAGATCGACTAGTTCGACGCTTGTGTCCCTCCGGTGATGGTCGTGCCGGACGATGCGTCGAAGTTGTCTCGGGTGATGGCCTGTTGGATGGACGGGCTTCGGCCGGTTTGTGCCTACGCAATACCGATGGTCTCGAGTATTTCGTCAACGCGAGCCTCTACGGAGTTGCCGCTACGGATCCAGCGGAGACCGGCGTCGGCCATTCTCGAGCGTGTTTCTCCGGATGACAGAAGAACCTCCAGGTGCTCTTTGGTCTCGTCCTTGGAGCGGGCAATCCGGATCGCGTCTGCCGGAACCATCTCCTCTATCGCCCTCGATGGCCCGGAAACCACCGGCGTACCGGAGGCGAGCAGCTCGAAGACACGACGGGCACACATTGTGGGAGAGTCAGTGATCGTGTTGATATTCAGGAAGACTTTGTAGCGGCGATACGCCTCGGTTGTCTGCGGATATGACAACGAGCCGCGGATGTGGCCTCGGTATTGATCGGGCCATCCGAACCTGGGGTCGTCGAGATGTCCCATCCGGTCGTAGATGTCGAGCCCGAAGTCGAGGGCAGGCGCCAGGATTGCCTCCATTTGGTCTCTTCGTTCGGGGTGCTTCCTGGCGTAGTAGCTTCCGGCGAACGCAACGTCGTGGTCGCGGGCGCCGTCGTCAGGTGGCGGGTAGTGAATCGCCGGCTGCGCCGCGAAGGGAAGTACGCCAATCCGGTCATGGCCGAGTGCCTCGCGATAGCGGGGGATGGAATCCGCGTCGACAGTGAATACCCAGTCGAATGCCGACGCAGCCCCGATGAACCAGTCGAAGTTGATCGGGTCCTCTTTGTTCCAGAACACCGTGGGTATCCCGCGTTTCCGGCACCAGTAGGTCAGTTCGGAAAGTGCCTGACGCGGCGGGCAGAATCCTGCGATCTGGTTTCGCCAGGCTTCAGAATTACCGCCGAACGAGCTCTCGACAAAGAGCAAGTCGGGAGCGGTTACGAGTTCCGCCTCCCAGTTCTCCGGGGTGATCACCGCCGACTCGAACTCGTATGAGAAGGCGCTCTGGGAGAACGTGTCCAACACGACAGCAACCCGGAGATCTGGCCGGCGCGGCGCTGGATCCGGAAACGTCGTGTGGAATACATCCAGGTGCTTGGGCTGCCTGTTCGCAAAAGCCGGTCGAGCCGGGGAGAGCGGCTCCGGCGGGATGGCTCCTATGCGGGTCTCATCGATCCGGTCCCCGATTGAGCGGACGGGCACCTTGCCGCGCACCACATCACTTAGGAGCGCACGCATCCGGTAGCCGGGTCGATTGCGTAGTTCAGCCAGCGCCACGGCTTTCTCGTGGTTTTTGACGCGCAGCTCCTCCCGTTGCGTGTGCATTTGCCGGATACGCGAGCTCAACGCCAGATTCTCGGCGTGCAGCGCGTCCACCTGGGCTTGGAGAAGCTGGAGGTTCTCCAGATCGGACTCACGCCGCTGCTGGGTCTCGGGTTCAGTGTCGGACATCGGCCCCATTTTGGCACCTGCGGAGCAAGGCCACTACCTAGGAGACCGCTGAGCAAAGGCGGTGAAGGCTCGCCGGAACAACGAAGCGCCTGCTCACGCAGCAGTCGTCGAGTCAGAACTCGCATTGTTCAGCGGACTCCTAGCTCACCGCGCTGAGTACTATTCGGTCCCGATCGAGGAGGAGTGGAGACTAGTGGTGGATGAACAGAGCCCAGAGGAGCAGGCGCGGCCGAACAGCCTGATAGACACGATCAAGGCAAAGCCGGCACTGTACGGCGGAGTCGGAGCGCTTGTGCTCATCGCCATCGTGTTGCTCATTGTGATGGCAGTCGGCGGCGGCGGCGACTCGGAAACAGCATCCGAAACGACCGCCCCCGCAGCAGGCGGCGGCGACGCTCCTTCGGTTACGGTCGCAGGAAACGACGCCACCGCGGCGGACACCACCGCACCTTCTGGAACCACCGACGATCAGCCGGCGGTTGCGATCGACCGCAATCCGCTCACCGGGCAGACCCTCGAGACGACGAGCACCGACCGGGTGGTCGCCGTCAAGGTCGACAATGCACCCGAGGCCGGTCCCGCAATAGGAATTCAGGATGCTGAACTGATCATCGAGGTACCGGTCGAAGGTGGGCTCACCCGATTGACTGCCATGTTCTTCGAGAACGAACCAACCGTCATCGGGCCGATCCGTTCTGTCCGCCCGGTCGACGCCGATCTTCTGGTGCCGTGGAAGCCGTTTCTGGTCACCACCGGCGGCCAGAGGTTCGTGTATCAGGATCTGATCGCCGGCGGCATAGACATCCTCGACGAAGGCACCGACGGTCTCTTCCAGCAGATCGAACGCCGCGAGCCCTATCACCTCGTGGCAACGATTCCGCTCGTGGAGAAGGAAGCCGGAGAGGGAACTCCGCCGGTTCAGGTGCTGCCTTTCGGGGATGATCCACTCGGAGGTACGGCGGCCACCAGCATCGGCATCCCGTTCTCCGGGGTAGCCGACGTCGCGTGGGCATACGACGATGCGGCCCAGACATACAGTCGCACAGTGGGAGGCGAGCCATACCTCATCTTCCCCGAATACAGCGTCGACAACGCCGATCTGGTGGGGTTCGGGACCGATACGGTGATCGTCATGAAAGCCGCGCAACGCTCCGCCGGGTACACGGATACCGCCGGTACGGACGTGCCGACGTTTGATGTCATCGGCTTTGGCGATGTGATGGTTTTCCATGGTGGCGAAGTACGCAACGGTCAGTGGTTGCGCGGTGCCCAGTCGGATGGTTGGGTCTTCCTCGACGAAGGCGGTTCCCAATTCACGATCCCGGCGGGGAGGGTGTGGCTGGAGATCGTTCCACGCTTCGTAGAAGTGGCTGTCCAGTAGTCACTCTGCGTGTTCAAGTTCACAACTGGATGTGCCGATAAAGGCGGTTCGGAGCGGAGATAGGGGTCGCCGTTCCGCGTGTGGGGACCAATGGTCCTCGCGTTAGGACAACCGTCAAGGCTTCAGTGGCGTAGCAGTCATCGAAGCAAGCGAGAGAAGACAAATGAACGGCACTATGCGAGCCCTGCTCGCGTTTCTGCTCGCGGTGGGCGCGCTGGCCTCACCCGGGTCCTCACCGGAAGCATCTGCGGACGACGAACCGATCTACGGGGAGACCATGTTCTTCCCCGTCGTCGGCGAGAACCACTACTCGGACACCTTCGGTGCACCTCGTGGGGGAGGCCGCTCCCATCACGGAGTGGACATCATGGCGGAGAAGATGACGCCGGTGATCGCGGTAGCCGACGGCACCGTCGGTTGGATACACAACACCGTCGGAGGTGACTGCTGCGCCATGGCGCTGCATCATGATGACGGCTGGGAATCCTGGTATATCCATCTCAACAACGACACACCCGGCACCGACGATGGCGACGGTTATGGCTTCGCAGAAGGAATCGATTCCGGCGTTCACGTCACCGCCGGTCAACTGATCGGCTGGGTAGGGGACAGCGGCAACGCCGAGCAGAGCGGCTCACATCTCCATTTCGAGTTGCACGAGCCCGATGGAACCGTCGTGAACCCGACCGACCACGTGGATGTTGCCATCGTCGTCACGGAACCGCTGGACGGTGGCGAGCCCTTCTACGAAGGCCATTTTGTCGATGACGACAACTCCGTCCACCAACTCGACATCGACAAGATCTTCGAGGCCGGAATCACCAAGGGCTGCAACCCTCCTCTCAATGATCGCTACTGCCCGCAGGATGAGATCACCCGGGGTCAGATGGCGGCGTTCCTGAGACGCAACCTGGCTCTGCCCGCATCGGGGGAGGATTTCTTTGGGGATGACGACGGCACGCTCTTCGAGGAGGATATCAACGCGCTGTCCGCAGCCGGTATTGGATTCGGATGCTCGGAGGCCGAGTATTGCTCAGGCATACCTCTGCTGCGTGAGGAACTGGCCGAACTATTCGTCCGTGCCTACGAATATGACAATCCGCAGGGGGTCGACTTCTTTGTGGACGATGACGAGAATCAGTTCGAAGAGTCGATCAATAAGCTTGCCAACCACGGCATCACCCTCGGCTGCAACCCGCCGGAGAACGACATGTTCTGTCCGGAACGCTCGTTGAGCAGGGCGGAGATGGCGTCGTTCTTTGTGAGAGCGCTCGAGCTGTAACGGGTAAGGCCCCAGGGTCAGCTAACTGCGGCGACCGCCGTCCGTACAGAGACTCTGGACGCGGCAGCTTCTACGTCCGCCTGGGCGACCTGGAGAGCGGTATTCACGGCGTGGCCGGAATCGAACCATTGCAGGGGAGTGAGCGCACCGAGAGCGTCGTTGGGCCGCGTCAGCCAGTCGGCGATTGCCGTTCCCGGCAGCTCAGAACCGACAAGATCGATGATCGCGGCAATCTCGAAACGCACCTCGTGATCCATGAACTGCAGCGCCGGATAGGTTTCCTCCAACCATCGTCCCTCGATGCGAAGAATGTCGGCGCGTGCTCGGATCGCTTCTGCCGAGGTGCCTAGATACTCGGCCGCTTGGGATCGCGTCCAAAACGGTCCGACAAGAACGACGTCGCTCATGTGCAGTCCTTTGCTCATGCGGCGGGTTCCCGAGGAACCGCGCCGATAGTGCTTACGCCCCCACTGTCGGCGGGCAGGGATGGCCTATAAGCCGAACCCCGAGTAGACCTCGAGCAGCTTCTGCTCTTCTATCGACCAGTTGTACTTCTGTGCCGCGGATCGAGTGGCGGCGCGATAACGGTCGAGATCGGAGAGGATGGTTCGGGCGGCCCTGGCGAGGTCCTCCGGATCCACGGGATCTGCGACCTCGCCGACCCCTTCCTCCGTCACGATCCTGCCGATCTCAGGTGAGTCGGATCCGATGACGGCAATCCCGGCGATGATGTATTCGAAGAGCTTGTTGGGCAACGATGTGTAGTAACTCAACGACGAGTTGACGATATTGCACAGTCCGATGTCCGCGGCCGCGGTCCACCGCAACAGCTCGTCGTTCGGGATAGGCCCGAAGAACTTCACCCGGTCGGTCAGCCCGCGCCTGCGCACGTCTGTTTCGAGAGCGGGACGGTGGTAGCCGTAGCCGACCACAACCAGCGTGGCACCGTCGATCAGCGTGATTGCATCAATTGCCGGCTCGATGCCACGGTTCTCCTGGATGGAACCCTGGTAGAGGAGGATCGGACTTGCCGCGGGTATGTCCAGTTCTCCCCGCAAGTCGGCAGGCCCGTCGACGATCTCCAATTCCGGTGTGTTGATCACCGTGACCGATGGGTCCGGCACCTTTCCATACTTCTCGCGATTGATGTCGATCCATGAAGGCGACGCCACGATCATGGCGTCCGCGCCGGGGAGCCATCGCTTCTCGTTCCACGCCGCCCAGCGCCGCCACCACTTGGTCATTCGATTGCGTTCCGTTTGCAGCTCATGCGAGTCATAAACGAGGCGGGCTTGTGTCTTCTTCTTGCACATGGCCCCGATGTACAGGGTGTTGAGATCGTGTGAGTGGTACACGTCGGCCGCCTGGCCGATTCCCACTTCGATCATCCGCCGGTTGATCGCCCACGTCTTGAGGGCCCGCCCTTGCTTGCCGACCAGGAACCTCACGGACTTGAACCCAAAACGCGCCAGCCTGGCAAAGCTGCGCAGAACCGGTGTCGTGGCACGACCCCACATTTCGTGCAAGGCAGACGAAGTCCCCTCGGGCTCCTCTTTGGCGACCACGACCTCTACCTGGTCGCCCGGTGTTGCGGTCGAAGCGGGCAGCCACTGACTCAACTCCCTGGCCTTGTCCTCATCGACGGCCTCGCCGGTGAGACGGGCGTGCCGGTCTTCGATCGACCCGGCATAGCGCGCCGCGATCTTGTTCATCGTCCCCAGCCCGAAGCTGAGTCGGCTGACCCGGACAACGTTGATGCCGTCGGAGGTCCGCTCGGCCTGCTTTGTCTTGTTGGGCACATGGATCGCAACGACAGTCACGTCGTGGCCGGCCCCGATCAACGTTTTGGCTTCCTTGGTCACCCGGGCGTCATATTCAAATGAGTTCTTTACGAACATGCAGATCTTCATGCGGCCATTGAGCGTACAAGCCATCCAGCTGTGAAGTGAAAAAGGGAGCTTGGCCGGTTACGCACTACCATGCTCGCCTATGCGAATCTGCCTGGTTGCAGTCGGCCGCTACTGCAACGACCCCCGTGCCAGAACCCTTGCCGCAAGCCTCCGCCATGTGGGCCATGAGGTCTATGTCGTCGCCAGTGGCAGGGAGGTCGACTGCGCCGCCGAAGGCATAGACCTCTCGTTTGTGCCCACCCGATACCCGGTCGGCAGGGGCCGGCTCGGCAAGTTTCTGCGGCGAGCCCAGACCAAGGGGATGCAGCAGCGGCTTCACCATGCCAAGCTCGCTGCCGCCGTCCGTGCCATCGAGGCGGACATCATCTATCCAACGTCCGAGGCGGCGGTGGTGGTTGCCGCCGCGGCGGCCGATGGGACCGATGCAACGGTTGCTCGCGACCCGCGATGGAGAAACGCCGGGCCGCGCGATCTGGTCGACCTTGCTCCTCATCACCCCGAGTTGAGTGTCTCGCCTGCAGGCCCAGGGGGACGCTATCTGACGCCTGCAGACGACCGCAGGCCGCACACCCCGGAACCCGGCCGCTACCGGCACCTGCGGATAGCAATGTGCTACCGCAAGACGGACACCAATCCGGGCAAATACCTCGAGGCGGCAATGGTTCGGGCCGGCATCACGGTCGATCTCTACACCGAGGGCATCGACTGGCGGAGGATGTCCGCCGACACGAACGCCGTCGTGTTCGTAGAAGGACCGTACCCGGCGCTGACCATCCAAGGGACCAACCCCGGTATCCCCGTCGTGTTCTGGGCTCACCACGGCGAGCATCACATCCCGACCAACCTGCGACTCGTCGAAAGATACGGAGCTCATGCGGTCCTGCTGGCGCATTCGTGGCACCTTGCTCATCGTTTTCAGGTCCCGGTTCATCGGTTCACTTTCGGGGTTGCCCCCGAGTTGGTGAAGGCTTCAATTCCGTGGAAAGATCGCAAATATGACGCTTCGATGGTCGGGGGCCAACTGCGTCGCCAGGGCGGAACGTATGCGAGGAGACAACAACTGGTCGAGGATCTCGAGAATGCTCTCGGCGAGGAGAACACCGCGTTCGTGTCGGACGTAACCGCCGAGGAGATGGCCGACATCTACGCCGAGGCGAGGACGATCATCAACGAAGGCGGAACCCGGCACTATCCGATCACGATGCGGGTGCTCGAAGCTATCGGTTCCGGAGCGATCCTGGTGACCGATGATCTCCCCGGCACCGACCTCATCGTCGACCGGAAGCACTACTTCGTACTCCAGGATGACGTTGTCGCCCAGGTGAAGGAACTCCTCGCCCAGCCCGACAGAATGGCCGCCATCACCGAAGAGGCTCGCGAGTACGCCCTCGGGCGGCACACCTATGACCACAACGTAGACGACCTCGTGGAGGTCATTCAGGGAATCCAGGCGCCGGTGGCGGTTCCGGCGGTCGATTCGATGAGCGCCATGGCGAGGCTCATCGACAACGACGTAGAAGTCCAGCGTCTCGCCCAGTTCGGGCTCCCTGACCTTGCGGAAGAGCTCAACAGCCGGGAGATCTGGGGCGGCGCCGAACGAATAGACCGGCTCGGTCCGGACACCATGGAGGCCGTCGCAATCGGTCTCGAGGGAACAGAGCAGCTCACCCGGGCGCTGCAGGCGGCCCGCCGCTACATCTATGCGGCAGGTCAGATGGATGAGATCGAGGAGTACGTCTCCGAGCATCTACCCCAAGCCACGTCATCACTTCACGGAGAACTGCTGCGGGTAGACCTCAACGCCGAGTCCTATCGGGTGCTCGACCACGAACGCACGATCACGACCTGATTCAGGGGCGGTAACCATGACACGGCACGTTGCCGCTGAGAATGACTACCGGGGGGTCAAGAGCTTCCCGCCGGGGCCCCGTCCTCGAGTTGCGGTCGTGATCCCCGTCTACAACCGGATCGACCTATTGGCCAACACGCTGTCCGGACTTGCGGCTCAGAGTTACGAGTCGATGGAGGTCATCGTCGCCGACGACGGGTCTGAAGAAGACCCTGTATCCGCCATATCCGCAGTTGAGGGGCGGCTCGACGTCAGGCTGGTCCGGCAAGAGCACCGCGGCTACGGAGCCGGACGGGCCCGCAATCTGGGCGCACGCCAAACCAACGCCGATGTGCTTGTCTTCATCGATGCCGACTGCGTTCCCGACCCGGATCTGGTTGCACGACATGCCGATTGGCATCGTTACGCAGACAATGTCGTGGTGATCGGATCCCGCCACCACCTGGACACTTCTTCGGTCGACAGAGACGCCCTGGCGGCGGGCAAGTCCGGTTTGAGGGAACGGATCATCGACACAGATGACCCTGCGCAGTCTCTGGCGCCTGCCGACTTTCGTCGAGTCTTCTACCGACGCACCGCTGGTCTGCGTCTCGGTGACGAGGCCTTCCGGTCGCTGGTGTCATCGAACTTCTCGATCAGAAGGGAAGCCTTTCTCAGCGTCGGCGGTTTTGCAGAAGATTTTGGCCGTTGGGGCGGAGAAGACACCGAATTGGGCTGGCGTCTCTTCAATGCCGGGCACTATTTCATTCCAGAGAACGAGGCGGCCATCTATCACCAGACTCAGGAGGACGAGGGTGACGCTCCCGATTGGCGAGAGCGAGCCCGCACGGCAAACGACGGAATAATCCAGGCAAAGATCCCGCACCGGTTCTATCGCAAGTCGCAGCGGGGCTACATCTACGAGGTCCCGAAGGTCAGCTGGATCGTCACTCCGGTCATCGGGAAGAGGATTGTCGATCTCTGGGGTCAATTCCTTCGACAGAGCTTCACCGATTTCGAGGTGATCTTGCCGGGAGGAGACGCTGAGGTCGATCGGCTCGGCGAGACCCTCGCCGGGGATCCTCGGGTCAGAGTCATGCCACCGATCGCCGATGCCGACGCGAGCTTTCGCGCTGCGGTGACCGCGGCCCGCGGCGAGTACTTGGGGATCTTGCACGGTTGGGCCTCGCTCGATCACCGGCTGCTGGGGCGAGCGGTGCGCCGCCTCGACAGCAATCCCCGCACTTCTGTCGTTCGCAGCGGCTATCAAGTGGTCACCGGTGACGGCAAGCGGGCGTACCTCTACGACGAGGCGATCACCGACCTCGATGACGAATGGGGTGGACTGCCGATCTTCGCCCTTACCCGGCGCCGCGAGTGGGCCAAGGTCCTCCCCACAGATGCTGATGCGCTGGCTCTGTGGGAGAAGGTGCAGTCGTTGTCGGATGTCAAGGCACTGCGTGATGGCCTCGTGGCGATCCCCGCTTTGGGCCCATCTGGTGATCTTCCCGCAGAGTTCCCGGCGATCACCGGGGAGCGGACCCAATTCATCGACGATGTCACCAAGGGAGGCGCCAAGCGCAAGGCGAGTGCCGTCGCTCGCTTTGCCACCGCCAAGGTGCAGCGCAAGCCGTACCGGCCCGTCGGGCTCGACACGAAGTCATCGCCTGCACCGTCTCCGCCCAAGAAAAGCAGCGAAGCCAAGCCGGGAGTTTCCTACATCGGATGGCTGGGAAGACAGAACTTCGGCGACGAGATCATGCTCCGGGCAACGCAGGAACTGCTTCCGGATGCCACCGTCGGCTATGAAGCGCCGGGTGCCAGATTGCTCCTTCTTGGCGGGGGCACCCTGATCAACCGCATCACCTATCTCGAGGCGCTTCGCCGCCACGACAGCCCCCGCGTCGAGCGTGCGGTCTTCGGGTCCGGCGTCGCAGATCCCGACTACTGGGGGGTAACCGAGCCTGTCGATCAATGGCTGGATTTCCTTGATTCGTGCATGTACGTCGGCGTGCGCGGCCCACGCTCGGAAGCCATTCTCCGCGAGTGGGGTTATGAGGGAGACCTAGAGATCATGGGGGACCCCGGTTTGGTCGTACGGGCGGCGAACCCGGTAGAGCGGGACGATGGGCTGGTAGTTGTTAGCCCTGCCCACACCGACGGCGAACTGTGGGGTGAGAGCGACGAGGACGTCTTCGGGGCGATCGGTCGGCTCGTCGAGTCGCTTCGCAGCGACGGTAGGGAGATTGCGTATCTGTCCTGCTACCCGGGCGATGACAGGTTCATCATGGAGATCATGCGCGCCTCGGGGTCCATCGACGCCGAATACGTCGCCGCATACGCCGACCATGAAGCGGGCCTCGAGCTACTGGCAAAGGCCGGGGTGGTGGTTGCCGAGCGGCTTCATGCCGCGGTCGTTGCCGCCGCAGCGGGTACGCCATTTGTCGCCATCGAATACCGCCCCAAGATCCGGGACTTCACCCGTTCCGTGGATCAGGAAGGGTTGACGATCCGCAGCGATGAACTCAGCGCAAAGAGGCTGCGAGCGCTGATCGACTCGGCAGCATCCGGCGAGAACGTGGCCAGATTGAATGCGGCCGTTGCGGGGTACAAGATGCGGCAGCAGCAGGTGGCGGCAACCCTTGCCGGGGTACTCAGCGATTAGCCCTTGTTTGCGCCGGGGCACCGCTAGGGTCCAAATCCATGCGAAGGATCTCATTTACCCTGCTTGTAATAGCCGTCGTACTTTCGGTCGCCGGCACTGCCCTTGCCGAGCTTCCGCCGGGCGGCTCTTTCGTCGATGACGACGGAAACGTGCACGAAGGCTTCATCGAGGCGATCGCCGCCGAAGGCATCACTCGCGGATGCAATCCGCCCATAAACGATCGATATTGTCCCGATGAACTTGTGCGCCGCGACCAGATGGCCGCCTTTCTCGTCAGGGCTCTCGGCCTGACAGACGACGGTGGCAAGGACTGGTTCGCGGACGACGATGGCTCCACTTTTGAGACGGACGTCAATCGGCTGGCCGCTGCCGGGATAACGGCGGGCTGCAACCCTCCTGTGAACGACAACTTCTGTCCCTCCGACACGGTGACCCGGGGCCAAATGGCTGCCTTTCTGGTCCGGGCGTACGGATACAACGACCCCGGCGATGGCGACCGGTTCGTTGACGACGACGGCAATGTCTTTGAGGGAGACATCGATCGACTCGCAACCGCCGGAGTGACGTTGGGATGCAATCCACCGGTCAACGATCAGTTCTGCCCATACGACCGGGTCCGTCGTGATCAGATGGCGAGCTTCTTGGGTAGAGCCGAGGGACTGACACCTATGGTGCCGCCGCCACCGGTCCAGCCGGAAATCGAGGTTGTGGTCACCGGCCTGTCCAGCCCCGTGTTCGTGACCTCACCGGTCGGCGACGATCGGCTCTTCGTTGTCGAAAAGACCGGCTACGTCCGGATCGTCGAGAACGAAACCCTGGTGACAACACCGTTTCTCGACATTCACGACCTTGTCTCGGCGGGTGGCGAACAAGGGCTGCTGGGTCTGGCCTTCCACCCCGACTACGCCACCAATGGGCAGTTCTATGTTTCCTACACCGACAAGGGTGATGATTCCCGGGTCGTCGAGTATCAGGTGTCTTCCGATCCCGATCGGGCGGACGAGGCCACTGCACGGAACATCCTCGAAGTGATTCAGCCCGCCACCAACCACAACGGCGGCATGATTCTCTTCGCCCCGGATGGATATCTGATGGTCGGTCTCGGCGACGGTGGGGGCGGTGGCGATCCCTGGGAGAACGGTCAGAACACCGCAACACTTCTCGGCTCGCTGCTGCGTATCGGTGTCGACGGCGATGATTTCCCGAGTGACGCGGGACGCAACTACACGATTCCCGCCGACAACCCGTTTGTAGGTGCCGCCGGTGCGGACGAGATCTGGGCCTACGGGCTGCGCAATCCTTGGCGCTTCTCGATCGACGAAACCGCGGACATGATCTACATCGGCGACGTCGGCCAATCGGCATGGGAGGAGATCAACGTTGCTCCGGCGCACTCTGCCGGCCTCAACTACGGATGGAACTCTTTCGAAGGCAACGCATGCTATGACGCGGGCGATGGCTGTGACAGAACCGGGAAGACGTTCCCTGAGGTCGCTTACGGTCGGTCCGAAGGCGTTGCCGTGACCGGCGGCTATGTCTACCGCGGCACCGACCTGCCGTCTCTGGTCGGTCACTACTTCTACGCCGATTATGGTCGCGGTGTGCTCCGCAGCTTCCGCTATCTCGGCGGTCAGGTCTACGCAGAACGTACCTGGCCAGAGTTGCGCAACCTGGGAAGCGTGTCCGGCTTCGGCGTCGACGATTCAGGCCGGCTGTACATGGTCAATCTCGGTGGTCAGTTGATGCGTTTGGCTCCGGCAGACTGATGAGCGGAATGCGCCGCATAGCTTCCCTGGTGATGGTTGCCGGGCTATTACAGAGCCTGGCGATTCCGGCAACCGCGGGCGCCGCGGTAGGTGAGGGGACTGCCGAGTCCGCGTTTACCGAGTCCTGGGGATGCGGACAGCCGTCAACCGGGAGCACGGTCGTCGAGGACACCGGGTTCCTCTCCAGCAGCGAATTGCTGCGTGGCTATCGCGGCGACTTCTTCGGACGTTCCGTCGGTGAGGTGCGGGCGTCCCTCGTCTACTGGACCGTGCCCATGTCCGGTGGCTACCGCATCCTCATGCACGAACGACTCATGCCTGCGCTCAATCAGGTGACGGCCAATCTCGCCGCCGAGCAGGCGAAGGGCAATTATTACGCCATCAAACCCAGCCAGACATTTGGTTTTAATGCGCGCACCATTTCGGGCAGCTACCGGGTGTCGCTCCACGGGCACGGTGCTGCCATCGACATCAACACCCTTTCGAATCCCTATCGCGGGGACAACAAGCTCATCACCGACATGCCGGACTGGTTCGTTCAGGCATGGCGCGACGCCGGGTTCTGCTGGGGAGGGGACTGGAATTTCGTGAAAGACGCCCAGCATTTCTCGTGGATGGGTCCGGGGGCAACGGAGGCATATGCCTCCGCCCCGACCATGGTGTACCCGGTCCGCACCGCGGCGGCGCCGTTCACCGACGAAGTCCTGTCGACGACCACACCGTTCGGGTCGGTTGACCCCGAGTACCGGTATCTGATCGGGGACGGAGATGGGGATAGTCTCGCCGATGTGTTCCAGTTGGTTCCCCGGCAGAATGGGACACGTCTCGAGTACTCCCAGACGGATCGCAGACACGCTTGGTGCGCCGTGGGGAGAGATCATGCTCTTGGTATCGAAGTTGGCGACCGTGCGGTGCTACTCGGGGATATTTCGCGTGTCGGCCGCAACGACCTGGTGTTCATCGACGGCTCCGGTGAGTATCTGACTGTCGAAGTCTCTCTAAAGCCCACGGCGTTCGAGGAGTTCGTCGTTATCGAGACGACGATCCCGAGCGCTCCTACCGACGAGTATTTGCTTGCCGATCATGATGGCGATTCTCATGTCGATCTGTTTGTCATTCGGCGCTCGGCGGAATGGACCCAAATTGCCGTCTACAGCGGCGCCGATGACTTCGCCTCGGTCTTGCTGGAAACCGATACCGGTCTTGGAGAGACATCGGGTCGTTTCTTCACTATCGGCGATATCGATGTCGATGGTCTGCCGGACCTGTTTGTCGTCACTGACCTGGGGGAGACGAAGCGTGTTCAAGTCCTGTCGAATGGATACGAAACTGTCACGGCTACCTACGACCTCGACCTCGATGCGACGATCCTCGATGTCAGCGTCAACGACTACGACGGCGACGGGCGCGGGGATCTCTGGTTTTGGGATGACACCGGGACCCTGACGGTTCGGCTCGGCAATACCCGCCTTCCCGGAGCTGCGTTGACGTCGTGGCACAACACGCCCGGTTGGCAGTGCAGCGAAGATCACCCGCCCTACGAATTCGATGGGCTGTTCCGGGACGATGATGGGAGCATCCACGAGGTTGACATCAACACAATCGGCGCCCTCGGGATCTCGGTTGGGTGCAACCCGCCGTTCAACGACGATTACTGTCCGGATCGGAAGGTAACCCGCGGCGAGATGGCGGCCTTCCTGGTGCGGGCCCTCAGCCTCGAAGATGACGGCGGCGCCGACTGGTTCGGCGACGACGGTGAATCTGTCTTCGAAACCGATATCAATCGACTTGCCGCTGCCGGAATCACCGCAGGGTGCAATCCGCCGGACAACGATATGTTCTGCCCGGACGCCACAGTCAGCCGGCAGCAGATGGCGGCTTTCCTGGTGCGAGGCCTCGGCTTGACCGAGACCGGCGACGGAGATCTTTTTGTCGATGATGACGGCTCGATATTTGAGACCGACATCGACAGGCTGGCAACTGCGGGCATAACCCTGGGATGCAATCCTCCAGAAAATGACCGATTCTGCCCCCATGATCCGGTTCGCCGGGACCAGATGGCCAGTTTCCTGGTCCGCTCTGCACAGGCCCTCTTCTCCCAGTAACTGGCTGAGGTGTTCGGTATAAGGTCATTTCTCGACCAATATCAGGGGTAGCCTATCCCGCTCAAGAGGGATGTGGAGGAGTCGATAACTCTGTTTGTGATACACGTGAGAAGTTTGTTCCGTTCGTCTTGCGCCCTGATCGGGCTAGTGCTCGTGACGAGTCTCGCCACGTCGGTGAGCCCCGCTGCTGCGGACGAGCTCGACACTGTTGTGTTTGAGGGATCGGGTTGGGGCCACGGTGTCGGTCTCAGCCAGTACGGCGCATACGGTGCTTCCCGGGACGGCTGGTCGGCTGAGGAGATCACCCAGCACTTCTATAAGGGAACGACGCTGGAGGTCTTGGGGGCCGAGGGGGGCAATCTGTCGGCTCCGGATGACCTGTGGGTCGGTCTCGACCGCGACCTGGAGTCGGTGACCCTTGTTGCCAGAACCATCAACTGGAGCGAGCCCGAGGCCACGCTCACGGTGACCCGGGCATCCGATGGGATGACATGGGAAGTCGCCAGTGGAGATCGCATTTCAATCACGCGTCTCGACACCACCTGTGAACTGGTCTTTTCCGGATCCATCGACGACACCTCCGAAGGTTCATGCGATCTGGATCTCACCTGGGATGGGGATGCCGGGTTCCCGACGCGGGCTGTCGAAGTCGATGGATGCCTATTCGCCGACTGGAACGGAAGCGAGACCGATCCGTCACTCAATTACCTCTATCGGCCTTGCATCTATGCCCGTGGGCACATGGTCATCCGGCCGACCGAACGCGGCTCTGCAGGCCGATTCGACATGTCCGTGGTCATGGATATCGAGGACTACATGCTGGGTATCTCGGAGATGCCGTACTACTGGGGGTCGCCGGAGAACGGTGGGATGGCGGCCTTGGAGGCTCAGGCCATAGCCGCTCGCTCGTACGCCCGTGAACTGCACCTGTATCGTGATGAGCCGGGCATCGGAACGAACGGCTGCAAGGCCTGGTGTCACGTGCGTGACGACACCTACGACCAACGCTACGTTGGATGGGGCCACGGCTGGTCTACATGGATTGCGGCGACGCAGAACACCGCCGGGACGGTGATGACCCACCCCGATGCGGCAACCAGCATCTATTCGGCTAACGACACCGAGAATATCGTGCGTGGCTACTACTCATCCTCCAGCGGCGGCAAGACAGAGAATGGCCATGAGGTCCTGATCGGTGGGGCAGACCCCCGGGAGTACTACTCGTCGGTCGATGACGGCTGGTCGCTCACTTCGCTCAACCCTCGCGCAAGCTGGTCGTTCGACTTCTCGGCGGAGCATGTGGCCTCCAAGGTGGGTCTCGATACCCTTACGTCGATCGCGGTTGTCGAACGGCACACGTCGGGAAGCGCCAAGCTCATCGAGTTTGCGGGGACGAAAGACGGTGAGACCTCCACCAAGACTTACACCGGCCGAGACTCGAGATTGAAGTTCGGGCTCTACTCGATCTACTTCGATGTGGCCTTCGGCAGCCCATCACCATTCAGTGACATCGTCGGTTCCGTCCATTACGACGATGTTGTGTTCATCGCAGACGCCGGAATCACTGCGGGCTGCAACCCGCCCCAGAACACTCAGTTCTGCCCGGAAGGTCACGTGACGCGTGGTCAGATGGCGGCGTTCCTGGTGCGAGCGCTAGATCTGACCGCCGATGGTGACAAGGATTGGTTCTCGGACGACGACGGTTCGATATTTGAGTCGGACATCAACAAGCTGGCCCAGTCGGCCATAACCTTTGGCTGTAATGAGGCACAGACCAGCTTCTGTCCGGATGACCCGGTTTCCCGGGGCCAGATGGCTGCTTTTCTGGTGCGTGCGTTCGGGTACACGGACCCGGGCACCGGCGACTGGTTCGTCGACGACGACGGCTCGATGTTTGAGAACGACATAGACAAGCTGCGGGTTGCCGGGGTGACCTTCGGGTGCAACCCACCCGGCAACACCCGCTTCTGCCCAGAAGATCCGGTACGAAGAGACCAAATGGCCTCGTTCCTTGCCAGAGCGCTCAACGGTTCGACTTCATAACCCATCTACACTCCTCGGCAGCGAATTCAACGAGGTTTTTAGATGCTGACAGAACGAGCGCGCTTCTTCGCGGAGGAGGACTGGACCGGTGGCGTCATCGGGCTGGGATATGTGGGCCTGCCGCTGGCGGTCACCATGGTCGACAATGGGCTGAAAGCGATCGGCTACGACCGCTCGCAGGCTCGTGTCGACCTTCTCAACCAGGGGATCTCGCCGGTAGAGGACGTCTCCGATGAGGAACTGACGACGGCGCTTGCCAACGGTCTCGAGATAACTGCCGACGAAAGCAGGCTGGCTGCCAGCGACGCCATCTTCATCTGTGTTCCCAGCCCGCTGGGACGGAACCGTGAGCCGGATCTGTCGTACATTCGCTCTGCCGCAGACGCAGTGGCCGGCGTTGTGCAGCAGGGGATGTTGGTATCCCTCGAATCGACAACGTATCCGGGGACCACCGAGGACATCCTGGTTCCGGCCGTGTCCCGCAACGGGCTCATCGTCGACGAAGACGTCTTTGTTGCGTTTTCGCCGGAACGGGTCTCTCCCGGAGCAGAAATGAAGACGGGCGACATTCCCAAGGTTGTCGGCGGTGTTTCCCCCGTTTCCACCGCGGTCGCCGCCGAGGCATACAAGCGGGTGGTCGCCTCCGTCCACCCGGTCTCGTCGGCCAGGGCCGCGGAGATGGCCAAGCTTCTGGAGAACACCTACCGGGCGGTCAACATCGGTCTCATCAATGAGATGGCCCAACTCGCCCACGAGCTCGACATCTCGATCTGGGAGGTGGTCGATGCGGCCGCCACCAAGCCTTTCGGCTTCCAGGCGTTCTACCCGGGACCCGGCGTGGGCGGTCACTGCATACCGCTCGATCCCCAATTTCTGGCGTGGCGGGCCAAGGAAGCGAACTTCGCGACTCGCTTCATCGATCTTGCCGAGCAGGTCAATACCAAGATGCCGCTCTACACGGCCACCCGCGTCGGCGATCTCCTCAACGAAGCGGGCCTTCCGATTTACGGGACCAAGATCCTCGGTGTCGGGATCGCCTACAAGCCCGATGTGGCGGACGACCGCGAGTCCGCATCGATTGAAGTTCTGCGTGAGCTCGAGCGGCGCGGTGCCGAAATCGCTGTGCTCGATCCCGTGGTGGGCGCGGACAGGATTGCCGAGCACGGCTTCGCCCCCGTTAGGGCCGGAGATCCACTCGAGGGCTATGCCATCGCCGTGTTGTTGACGGACCATGCCGTTCTCGACCTGAAGCGGCTTGCCACCGAGGTACCGGTTGTGCTCGACACCCGCGGCGCATACCGGCGAGCCACTCTGGAATTCGACAACGTCACCGTTTTGTGAAGCCGCGCCTTCTCGTCGTATCTCCTGTCCATCCGCCGGATGATCCCCGGATTCGGCACAAGCTGATCAGGACCCTCGCTGACGACTGGGCCGTGACCTATGCGGGCCGAGACAGGGGACCTGTCGATCGGACCGGTCTGGAGTGGATAGAGCTCCGCGGGGGCAGATTGATCAGAGGCGCCCGAGCCACCAGGCTGCTGCTCGGCCGGGGTTATGACGTCGCGTCGCTGCATGATCCGGAAATGCTTCCTGCAGGCCTCATCGCAAGCCTGCTCGGCAGATCGGTGGTCTTCGATGTGCACGAGAACATCCCGGGTCAGCTGAGGACGAAAGAATGGCTTCCCCGCCCGCTGCGGCGTCCGGTGGCGTGGATGGTCGGGCGCCTGCTCCGGATCGCCGAGCGGCGGCTGTCGATAACATTGGCTGAGGCGGGGTATCGGGGTCTCTTTGCGGCGGAACACCCGGTGTTTCCCAATTACCTGACGGGTGATCCGCCGCTTCCGCGCCCCGCGGATCCTGAGGTCGGTGTGGTCTACCTGGGGGATGTGACCGAGGCGCGCGGTCTCTCATTGGCTGTTGAGGCGGTTGCCGCTGCGGGAGCCGGCACGATGACCGTGATGGGCCGGTGCCGGCCGGATTTCCGCTCCCGGCTCAGTGATACAGCTTCACGACACCGTCTCCACCTGGAGTTCCGCGGGTTTGTCCACCCTTCTGACGCCCTCGCTGTTGTCGCTGCCGGTCAGGTCGGTCTGTCCCCACTCCTCGACACGCCAAACTATCGGGCCTCACTGCCGACCAAGGTCCTCGAATACCTGGCCGTTGGCATACCCACTGTGGCCTCAGATCTTCCTGGAACCCGCACAGTTGTGGGCGACAAGCCGGGCGTGATTCTGGTACCACCCGGCCATGTGGCGGCATGGCAGCAAGCAATCAGGAGTGCGATCACCGACCCAGAATTGCGAGAGGCGGCGGCGGGTGGTGCCGCGGCCATCCGAGACACTTACGTGTGGCCTGCGGGTGAGGTCCGCAGCTTCTACCAAGAACTGCTCGGCTAGCGGTTTACGAGAAAGCCGAGACCCCAGGCTGTGTGCATCGTCGCCACCGCGGCAGGGAACATCAGTGCCGCGGGATCCCTGGTCTTGACGACCGTCACGACGGTCGAGGCGGCAAGCAGCGCCGCGTATAGAAGGGGAACTACCAATCCGAGACCGCGCCACGGAGTGAATGCGAGGACCGCGGAACCGATGAGGCCGATGATGAACAGCGGGGGCACGAGTTGGCGGAGCCGGGTGGATTCTGGATGCATACGGATCACCCTCCGCTTCCATGTTCCATACTCGGAGAACTGGCGCCACAGGGAGCGTAGGTTGCGGCGCGGTCGATATACGACTCGGAGACGCGGGTCGAACCAGACGATGCCGCCGTTGTTGCGCAGCCGGATATTCAACTCGTAGTCCTGGTTCCGGGTCAGCGATTCATCGAACATCCCCGCCGCCACGAGAGCGTCGCGACGGAAGACACCCAGGTACACGGTGTCCACCTCGCCGGCTTCCCCTCCGTAGTGAAACCGGGCGTCACCCACACCGATGCGTGAGGACATCGCATACGCGATGGCGCGTTGCATCGCTGTGATGCCGACGGCATGCTGAATACCACCGACATTCACTGCGCCCGTTTCCGCCATCACCTCGACGGCCGTCGAGACGTAGTCGGACGGGAGTTCGGAGTGGCCGTCACAGCGAACAATCACCGAACCGAGCGATGCCGTGATGGCGATGTTCAACCCGTTGGGGGTTCTGCCGGTTGGACTGTCGACATAGCGGACACGGGCATCTGCAGCGGAGAGTTCGTCGAGGATGTCCCGGGTGCCGTCGGCGCTCATCCCGTCGGCTACCACTACCTCCAAGTCGCCGGAGTACTCCTGGGCAAGAATCGATGCGATGGCGGCCTCGATGTGCGGGGCCTCGTTGCGAACCGGAAGAATCACCGAAACAAGATCTGATTTCTCGTTAACCATCGGATTCTCCGGACAGCGCTACTGCCTGTTCCATCCACGCCGCGGCGACACTACCGAATGGCTCGTGGCGGGTTTCGAGCGCAAGCGCCAGCCTCGCAGTTGTGGCTCGGGCGGTGTCGATGAGTCGGGTCGGGTATGCATACATCTGTTGGCGCTCGGTAAATTCGTCCTCGTCGAGGACTTCGACCCGGCCGTCGTTCCACCGCACCAAATCGAGATCGATGTCCACCATCGTGACCGTTGATCCGCTCCACTGCGGAGGCGTGATTATGTCGACGTACAGGTCGTGGGTGCCCTTCCAGCGCCAGATTGCCGTCCACCACTTGTCGACTGGTACGACTTTGATATTTGTTGCGGGCGTCAGCTTGGGCGCCTCCTCGCCCCGCTGCATGACTGAGCCGGGTGGCGACCACAGCCAGAGGCCATGCTCATCCTCGCCCAAGCGATGCATAGCGAACTGCCAGTGCTTGCTTCCGTCCCATTTGCGGAAGTCGATGTGTACCAGGTCGTCGCCCACGATCGGGGAGCCTAACCGGGGCTGCTACTCAACCTTCCACGTGCCGTGCTGGGACACGAGGTCGGAGATGGACGCATTGGCATTGCGTTCCTTCGCTTCCTCGATCTGGCCCATCATCAAGTCGCCGTAGGTCTGGCGCTGCACCTGCCGGAAGATGCCGATAGGAGTCGGCCCGGTCGGCCCGTGGGAGAGTCGGCTCAGGAGGAACGCTACCCCCGGGTTCGGCTTGGCGGGATCGTGGACTGCGATGGCGTCCATGCCGACCTCGGCAACCTTGACGATCTTGGCGCCGTCAAGCCCGACGGTGACTCCCATCTCGTTGTCGGCGCCGAAGACGATCGGTTTGCCGGCTTCCAGGTAAATCCGATTGGCGTCGCGCTCCTGTCGGCCGGTGAGGATTTGAAATGCTTTGTCGTTGAAGACATTGCAGTTCTGGTAGATCTCGATGAATGCCGTTCCCTTGTGCCCATAGGCGGCGCGCAGCATATCGGTCGTATGCGGGCGATCCATGTCGATCGTTCGAGCGACAAACGTTGCTTCCGTGCCCAAGGCAAGGCTCACCGGATTGAACGGATGATCAACCGAGCCGGCGGGACTGGTTTTGGTGCGTTTACCCAGTTCGCTGGTGGGAGAGTATTGGCCCTTGGTCAGCCCATAGATCTGGTTGTTGAAGAGGAGGATCTTGAGATCGACGTTGCGCCGTAGCGCATGGATCAGGTGGTTGCCCCCGATCGACAGGCCGTCGCCGTCACCGGTGATGACCCATACGGTCAGATCCGGGTTCGCCAATGCCACACCGGTTGCGATGGCCGGTGCCCTGCCGTGAATTGAGTGCATCCCGTAGGTGTTCATGTAGTACGGGAAACGCGATGCGCAGCCGATCCCGGACACAAAGACATGCTTCTCCCGATCAACGTCGAGTTCGGCGAGAAAGTTTTGCACCGATGCCAGGATGGTGTAGTCGCCGCATCCCGGGCACCATTTGACTTCCTGCCCTGACTGGAAATCGGCTCTGCTGTAACGGGTTTCAGTGGTCATGACGGGTCCTCGGTCATGTCGATGATCTTCTTTGTGATTTCGTGTGCCATGAACGGCGCTCCCTGCACCTTGTTCAGCGTCGCCGTGGGCACCAGGTAGGCCGATCGGATCACGCTGGCCAGCTGGCCGGTATTCAGCTCCGGGACCAGGACCTTGTCATATGATCTGAGAATGTGCTCGAGATTGCGGGGCAGAGGGTTGAGGTGGCGCAAATGCACATGCGCCGTCGGAGTGCCTTCCTTGGTGGCGTTGATCACGCCGGCCCGCACCGCGCCGTATGTAGACCCCCAGCTGACAACGAGGATCTTAGCGTCGTCGGGACCCTCGACTTCGAGCTCGGGGATGTCATCGGCGATACCCGCGATCTTGGCGGCACGGGCGAGGGTCATGAGCTCATGGTTGTCCGGGTCATACGACACGTTTCCGGTGAGTGCTTCCTTCTCGAGGCCGCCGACACGATGTTCGAGCCCCGGGGTTCCGGGTATGGCCCATGGGCGAGCACCAGTCTCTTCGTTACGGGCATAGGGGAGGAAGTTGCCGTCGGGACCATTGGGCTCAGTGGTGTAGCTGATGTCGAACTCGGGCAGAGCGTCGAAATCCGGTATCTGCCACGGCTCTGCACTGTTGGCGAGATAGCCGTCCGAGAGCAGGATTACCGGAGTCATGTACTTGAGCGCGATCCGGGCGGCCTCCATCGCCACCGCGAACGCGTCACTCGGTGACGCCGGAGCTATCACAGGAAGAGGAGCCTCGCCGTGTCTGCCGTGCAGAGCCATCATCAAGTCCGACTGCTCAACCTTGGTCGGCAGCCCGGTAGACGGTCCGGCTCGCTGCACATCGACGAGAACGAGGGGTAGCTCGGTCATCAAAGCCAGGCTCAGAGTTTCGCTCTTCAGCGCGACCCCGGGGCCAGACGTCGTTGTGACCGCGAGATGTCCGGCAAATGCCGCCCCAAGGGAGACGCCGACACCGGCGATCTCGTCTTCGGCCTGGAACGTCTTCACCCCGAAGTGCTTGAGGCGGGCAATCTCCTCGAGGATGGAGGTCGCCGGTGTGATCGGGTACGAGCCAAGGAACAGCTGCAGGTTTGCTGCCTTAGCGGCGGCGACAAGTCCCCAGGCAAGCGCCTGGTTGCCGGTGATGTTGGCATATTCGCCCGCCGGAAGCTTGGCCGGAGCCACTTCGAAGGTGTGATGAAACTCTTCGGTGGTATTGCCGAAGTTGAAGCCCGCCCGGAAGGCTTCGATGTTGGCCCTGGCGACCGGGTGGTCCTCACCAAATTTGGTCTTCACCCACTCCAGGATGGGCGCCGTCGGGCGGTTGAACATCCACGAAATGAGACCGAGTGCGAAGAAGTTCTTTGAGCGGAGTACCGCCCTGCCTTTGACCCCTGTGTCCTTCACCGCGATCTTGGTTAGCTTCTCCATCGGTGCCGTCAGGAGGTGAAAGCCGGAGAGGCTGTCATCGAGGAGCGGGTTGGTTTCGTATCCGGCCTTTTCGAGGTTGCGTTCATCGAAGGCGTCCTCATTGACGAGGATCAGTCCGCCGGGCACCACGTCGCGAACGTTGGTTTTGAGAGCGGCCGGATTCATGGCCACAAGGACATCGGCTTCGTCACCGTGGGTGAGGATGTCCCAATCGGCAATATGGACCTGGAACGACGAAACTCCAGCGAGGCTGCCCTGAGGAGCCCTGATTTCGGCCGGGAAACTCGGGAACGTCGCCAGGTCGTTGCCGAACGCAGCCGAGGTTTCGGTAAATCGGGTTCCGGCAAGCTGCATACCGTCGCCGGAATCGCCGGCAAAGCGAATAACGACCCGATCGCGTCGCTCGGGTGGCTTTGGGGGAGAGAGAGTCTCTTCCTGCATCGTGGAAGCTCCTATAGGTGGCTGCGCTTGCGGCCTTGACTTGCCAATACGTACATGGAACGAGCCGCTCTTGCGCACGAACCGAGGTCCTAGTTTATGCGCATCAGCAGAGTTTTACAGCGATACGCTCTGTGCTCTCAGAGTGGTGGGGTTCGGGAGCGGCTCAGGCCCTCGTTCTCGAGTCCGTAACCGATTTCGAGCAGCCGACTCTCCTCCCAGCGACGTCCAATGATCTGGATGCTCGGCGGGGGAACACCGTCTCGATCGAGCGGGAGTGTCAGGGCCGGCAGACCGGTGTGATTGACCAACGCCGAGTAGCGCGATAGTTGCGGACGATACGAAACCAGCTCGTCTCCCATCTCGATCGTCTCGATGCCGATCTGCTTGCGGCTGGCGGCGACGGAGGGTGTGAGCAAGGCGTCGCAGTTGATCAGGGCGCTCTCCGCGGTGTGGCGGAGCAGGGCACGCCATTCCTGGGCACGGACGTAATCCGACGGATCGATGTCGAAGACCTCGCCAAGGCGCTTGCCCACGTCGGGACCGTACGAATCGGGGTGGTCGTGCCAACGGTCCCGATGAACGATGGCTACCTCCGGATACACCGAGAGTTCTAGCTCCGGCGCAGGGACGAGGCGAGGCAGATCGAGTTGCAGTAGGTGAACGCCGGCAGTGGCTAGAGCGTCGAGAGCGGCCGCAAAGGATTCTGCGACCTCCTCGGTCTGGGGCAGGTCGACCCACGGGTGGGGGATGCCAAGGGTCAGGTCCTCGAGTCGGGCAGGCTTGCCCGGTGTTTCGACCTTGCGGGGTGCCGACCACGGATCGCGGGGATCGTGACCGGCGATGACCATGTATGTGAGAGCAGTGTCGGCAACATTGCGGGCGAGCGGTCCCACAGTGTCGAGGGATGGTGCCAGGGGGAAGACTCCGATGAGCGGGATCCGACCGTGGGTCACCTTGAGCCCGACTACGCCGCACAGCGCGGCAGGTACTCGCACGGAGCCGCCGGTATCGGTGCCGAGGGCGGCGGCCGCAATCCCCGCAGCGACGGCGGCTCCGGACCCGCCCGATGAACCTCCCGGTGACAGCGTCACGTCCCACGGGTTCCGTACCGGGCCAAACCAGTGGTTCTCGCTGGAAAACCCGAAGGCATACTCGTGGAGCCCCGTGCGGCCGATGATGATGGCTCCGGCCTCCTCGAGGCGGGTAATGGCAGGGGCGCTGGAAGTCGGAATCACCGGGGGAAGGCTGCTCCCTGCCGTGTTCGGTCGGTCGACGTGGTCGATGAGGTCCTTGACGGCAATCGGAACACCGGCAAGGGGACCCGGAATGGTGCCACCACGAACCCCCTTGTCCACGTCGGCCGCGGCCTCCATGGCGCGCTCGGTATCGAGGTAGGTGAAGGCGTTCAAAGTTGGTTGGACCGATTCAGCCCTGGCGAGGTGGCTCGCCACTATGTCGGTTGCGGTCACCTCTCCGGCGGAGACTGCCCGAGCAATCTCAGCGACGCCCTGGGGGAGGTCGCTCACTGCCAGGTGACCTGCTGGTTGTTGGGGAAGATCGAAATCCAGAGTCGGCCCGCCGGGATCGTGACCGGGGACTCGTCTGGGTATGTCAGCTCGAACCGCTCATCGACGGATTCTCGTGCCCAGCCGGCTTCGATCACCTTGCCCTCGTAGAAAACGTAGGCGTCGCCGCTTCCGACTGTGTCGAGAGCGGGCACCGAGGAGCCGGCGCCGCTCGATGAGCTAGCCCAATACTTGCTGGCGGTAATGACGACAATGACGTCGGTGGCGATCTGGTGCTCGAGATCTTCGGGTTCTGTGGTGGTGGTGCTGCTTGTGGCGCTCGTCGTGGTGCTCGTGGTGGTCGTGGTTTCGCTGTCGGAGTCATCACCTTCTTCAGGCTCGTCCTCGCTGGGCAATGCCAGCCAGTTATGCGGTTTGTCTCCGTTAAATCTGATGTACTCGCTGCCGGTCCACTCCCAGCGCACGGCGGGTTGATTGGACCAATCAAGGCTGACGATGGTGGCTCCATCGTCGCCGCTCGTCGGCTCCCCGAAGTTGAAGAAGGGTTGCGTTGGCGGATCATCCGGGTAGCCACGACGGTCGGCTTCATCGCGCATTGACAGCGTCGAGCCGTAGAGATTGTGCGGAGCGCTGCGGGTTCGGATTCGGAACGTCGTGTTTCCGTTTTCGCCAAGGATCTTTACCCCGTATCCCGCAATGATCCCACTTATCCATGGCTGCGCTCCGGAGATCTGGAGCGGGGCTCCGATGTACTTCACGAGAGTTGGGTCGGTAGGGCGTCCGGAGCGGATGGGCCCGAGGAACTCGGTGTCGGAATGGTGGAAGAGAGCGATGAACCGGGTCAGGCCGCCCTCCACCAGCAACTCGTACACGGCGTCGGCATGCTCGATGCCGGACTGCGGCCGGGCGTTCCAGTGGTTGTCGATCTTGACCGCGATGACGCGGCGATCCATTGCCGCCTCATCTTCGACGCCCATACCGTTGACGGGGGAGGGCGGGAGCGGGCTTGTTGTCGTGGTTGTGCCGGGAGCCCGAGTGGTCGGCACGGTCGTCTCCCCGGCGGTCGTTTCAACGGCTGCCAACGTGGTCATCGGGGCTGTGGTGGTTGATTCGGCGTCGTCGCCCCCACAGGCGGTGGCCATGAGAGCGAACGCGAGGAACGAGATCAGGAGTTTGGTGATATTCACGGAGCGAGAGTGTATACGGGCCCTGGGGACAATCGGCGAATCCCGCTAGTAGCGTCGCATCTATGGATGAACTAGTTGCCCTTGTCTCTTCAGAGCTTGCCGCCCGCGCCAACGCCGAAAAGGCAGCCGGCATGGCGGCATACATGAAGACGGAGATGCCGTTCTACGGGGTGCAGAAGAAGGGCCGTACCGAAGTCTTTCGCATCATGAAGAGTCGTTTCCCGATCGCGGACGCCGCGGGCTATCGGAATGCCATTGAGGCACTGTGGGCTCAACCGCACCGTGAGGAGAAGTATCTCGCCGTGGGCATCGCAAAGCACTACACGGACTTCGTGACGCAGGACAACTTCGATCTCTATCGTCGTCTAATCGTCGAGGGAGCCTGGTGGGACTTCGTCGACGAGGTTGCTATCCATTGTGTCGGCATCGCCTATCTCGACAACCAGCAGCAGGTTGGGCCGACGATCGAAGAGTGGGTAGACGACGATGTCATGTGGCTGCGCCGCACCAGCCTCATCTCGCCGATCAAGCACAAAGCGGCGACCGACTACGTCACCCTATTCGACCACTGCTTGCGTCGGGCTCATGAGAAGGAGTTCTTCATTCGGAAGGCGATCGGGTGGACCTTGCGCGAGTACGCCAAGACCGAGCCGGAGCGGGTCCGCCGCTTCCTGATCGAGCATCGAGAGCGATGGTCCGGGCTTTCCTTCCGTGAGGCGGCCAAGCACCTCGATATCTGAAGGTCCCGGCACGGATATGATCCGCCCATGACTCAAAGAGAACTCTGGAATGAAAGATATCGAGAGCGAGGCACCCTGTGGGGCGCCGCTCCGAACGTATTTGTGGCCGATCGATTGGGCGGTTTGGAGCCGAGCAGGATCCTCGATCTGGGGTGCGGCCAGGGCCGGAATGCTATCTGGATGGCGCAGCAAGGGCACACCGTCACGGCGGTGGATGTTTCTGATGTGGCAACGGCCCAGGCTGCGAAGATCGCCGAAGAAGCCGGCGTGGAGTTGGAATTCATCGCTGCGGATCTCAACACATGGCAACCGCCGGAAGCATTGTTCGACGTTGTGCTGTTGGCCTACATGCAGGCGCCGCCGGACACCAGGCAGACCCTGCACGCCAAAGTGGCGCGCGCTCTGGCGGTCGGCGGGCGTGTCGTGGTGATTGCTCACCACCGGGAGAACCTCGACCACGGGGTCGGGGGTCCGCCGATGCCCGAAGTGTTGTTCGATGAGGACATGCTTGCGGCCGACTTTGCCGGGCTGGAAGTCATCGAGAACACACGGGTACTACGACACGTCGACAAGGAAGACGTCACCGGCGACGCCATAGACATTGTGTTTATCGGGAGAAGGGTCGCGTAGGCAACTTTCCTGCTCTTGGCAATGGCCAATAGCGAGCGATTGCGCACCACTCAATGGTCGCGGCGTCGATGGGGCCGATGGTACGGCTGTCGGCCGATGACACCTTGCGGTTGTCGCCGAGTACGAACACTTCGCCACTATCGAGTCTCCAGTTGCCGTCGGGCCGCGTTGGTCCGTCTGCCCAGGGTTCGGCGAGGGCGATGCCGTCTATGTGCGCATACCCGTTGCTCAGGTCGATCTCTTCCCCCGGCAGCCCGATTACCCGCTTGATGAGATCGAAGCCGGCGATCTCGGGGTGGGGGACTATGACGATGTCGCCGCGCTGGAGGTCATCGTTGCGAATGCTGGCGACGATGTAATCGCCTGATGAGAGCTCGGGTTCCATGGACGACTCGCGTACCTCGTAGCGTCGCCACCGTCCTCTTGTTGCCACGACCCCGGCAGCGGCTAATGCACCGGCGAAGGCGATTGTGCTCTTGCGCATGCGCGTCTGCTCCTTTCCCTTCCTGGAGTCTACGTAGACGTCGCCGCATCTGCCCGGTTCGGTGTATGGTCGCGGCAGGAATCTCAAAACACCTGAGGAGGTGACCTGTGGGACTGTTTCGACCCACCCGGGTGGCTCACGCGCATTGTGATCTTTTCTGCGGCGTGTACGACCCGGCGCAGGCAATGATCGAGGCCAAGTCTGTTCTCAACTGCTGCACCAAATACCACGCGTCCGACGACGACGTGTTCAGGGCACGCTGTATCTCCATCAAGGAAGAGCGGGCCGAACTCGTCAAGCATCACCTGAATGTGCTGTGGGCCGACTTCTTCAAGCCTCCCCACCTCGAGCAGTTTCCCCAGCTGCATGATCTCTTCTGGCGTGCAACGAAGGCCGCCGGTGATGCCAAGAAGTCGATGGACCCGACCGTGTCCGAGGGCCTGATCGCCCTGATCCAAGAGATCGCCGACATCTTCTGGCAGACCGAAGCCTCCCAGGCCGCCGGCGTCTACCCACCCAACTAGGACCCTCATGAACCTCCGAACCCAGGGTTCGCAGCCACCAATTTGACGGCTGCGAACCCTGGGTTCGTGATGTCGGGACCCCGACCATTGCGGGTTCACGGCTTCGAGCTACGCAAGAACAGAAGGGTCGTCGGCTTCCGGGTCGCTCGAAGGATCATCTGCAGGGGGGCTTGCAGGGTCGTCTTGGTGGTCTGGGTGCGGCTCGTCCGGCTGCTCGGAGTCCGCTGCGGGAGGAACGACCTCCGACGCCGCGTCCCCGGGGTCGGGAGTTCCTGGGGTTTGTCCGTAGAGCCAGTCGTGGAGCAGCGAGCCGAGCAGGATGGCGACCCCGACAAACACCGCCGTGCCGACGATCACTATCACGACCGATAGTGAGGTCACCAGAGCGGAGGCCATGGCGGCAAAGTCGAACAGTTGGGCGATCCCGTAGGTCACACCAAAGGCAGCAAGGCCGCCGATGACGGCGGGGGGAACACCTCGGCCGAGTTCAGCGGCAAGCGCTCGCACCCGGCGGGGACCGTCACCTTCGCCGTACCAGACGGATGCGAGGATGGCGGTATAGATACCGAGCACCAGCGTCGAGGCAAGCGCAACGCCGCGCAGGCCAAAGGTGTTCTGCAGGATGACATAGAGGGGAACCGCAGCAATCGTTGCCGCCGTCCCGACGATGACCGGCGTCCACATCTCGCGCCTTGCATAGAACGCCCGATTGAGGATCTGCAGCCCGCCCCAAATCGGGATGGCAAAGGCATAGAAGAAGAGCGCCTCCGCAGTCCCGGTGGTGCTCTCGGCGGTGAATTCGCCGCGTTCGAACAGCGCCCGGACGATGGGCACGGTCATCGCGGCAACGAGAGCGGTCGCGGCCATCGACAGAATCACCACCCAGCGAATCGCCTTGTCGACAGTGTCCCGCATCTCCAACTCGCGACCCTCGGCGAAGAGACGGGCCAGGAACGGGTAGGCGGCAACGCCGGCCGCCTGGGCGATCACGCCGACGGGCACCAGCATCGTGCGGCGAGCAAAGTTCAGCTCCGTGGCGGCACCTTCGCTGACGAACTGCCCGAACACACGCATGAACGTCTCGTCGAGCACCACGATCGACTGTCCGATCATGAGCGGGAAGGCGATGAGGATGTATTCCCTGAGCACGGGGTGCCGCCATGCCAGCCGTAGGTTGAGACGCATGCCCAATCGGTGGGCGCCCCACCACTGAAGCGCAAAGTTGCCTACGAGGGCGCCACCCAGCGCTCCCCAGACGAAGCCTTCCGGACTCGGTTCCTTGACAATTGCCCAGGCGATCCCGCCACCAATGATGCCGAGGTTGTAGATGATCGGGGCCAGCGTCGGGATGGTGAAAACACCCTTGGTGTACTGCACGGCGGCGAACAAGGCACCGAGCACGAAGAACACCTGAGCTGGCAGGATGATCCTCGTGTAGCGGACTGTGTTGTCTATCTGTTCCGGGCTGAAACGTGGAAACAACAGATCGACAATGTCGGGAGCGACGACCCAGCCGACCGCAACGAGACCCACGATCCCCAATGCCACCGGGCGGATGATGGCGCTTAGAGCATCCCAGCCGCCTTCTTCGTCGTCGGTCGCCAGATAGCGTGAGAAGATCGGGATGAATGTGATGCTGAGGAAGCCACCGGCCAGCAGGTAGTTGAGGAAGTCCGGGATGGCGAATGCGGCAACGTACTCATCGGTCGTTGCCGTGGCCCCGAGCAGTGAGGCGAAGATGACCTCGCGGAGTTGTCCGAGGATTCGGGATATGAGCACGCCAGCAGAGACGATCAATGCCGCCGTCCCCATGCGTCTCCCGAGTGAGGTGGTCGTGCCCACGGGGGCAAGGTAGCCGGTGCTACCGGTTTGTGCGGATCAAGTAGCCAGGTCGCGCTTGAACAGAATCCAGGTGACCGCGGCCGTCGAAAGCATCATGAGCACGATGGCCTTTGCGGTGGCGCCTCCGGCCCCGGGGGTCAGCGAGCCGACCGCAAAGTCCGGCAACTCCTCGAAGAAGCGGTCCGGAGCCAGCCCTGCCGCAGCGCTCACCCCGATACGCCACGGCGAGATGCCGGCGACTGCCGGGACGGCCCCGGCAATTCCGTTCTCCCAGATGAAGAGATAGGTCAGCCCGATGAGAGTGGCTCGTTTCAGCAGGTAGCCAAGCGGTACGAAGACCGCGGCGTACGCCGCCGTCGCCACTGCCGTGCCGACCAGGAGCGGCACGAAGTACTCCCAGGTCTCCATGCGGATCGAGGCGACGATCCCAAAGCCGATGGCTCCCATGCCGGTCAGAGCGAATGCTTCGAGGAATGCTGCGGTGACCTTGGCGGCGGCGATTGTCGTTCGGCGAACCGGCCGCAACACCAGAAACGACATTGTGTTGTCTCTGCGTTCCTCGCCGAGGACCGCCGTAGCGATGATGAGGGTGACGACGGGAACGATGATGTTCATGAACGTGCCGATTGTCATGCCGAGGAAGATGTCGAATGCGGTATCTGGGTCGCCGCCGCCTCGTCTCTGGCCGAGGCTGGTGAGGAGATAGGTCCCTGCGACGGATAGGGAAAGAAGGCCGAGGCCGATGAAGCGACGGACCCGCAGGGTCTGGCGAATCGTTACCCGGGTGATGGCGGTGAATGCGGTCATCGTCGCTCCACCAGATAGCGGAACACGCTCTCGAGCGACTCGTCTTCCGGGGCAAACCGCGACAGCCGTGTGTCCAGACGCTGCGCCAGCCCGGCGATGGAGGTCCCGAGCATGGAGAGATCGGACGTCTCAACGTGGAGCGCTTTGCGGTCGATCGTCACGCTGAACACGGCATCGTGGTCGATCAACGCTGCTCCCAGATGGCGCGGCTTGTCGCATTCGATAGCTACCCGATAGGGGATGTCGGACATGGCGCGGCGGATAGCGCTGATGTCTCCGGCGGCGGCGAGCTTCCCATCGACGATGGCGATGACCCTGTCTGTCATGCGCTCGACCTCTTGCAGGACGTGAGAAGAGACGATGACCGTGTTACCCCGGTTGGCGAGATCCCGGAACAGAGCGATGAGATGGGCCCGCTGCACGGGATCGGTACCGTTGAGCGGCTCGTCCAGCACGAGAATCTCGGGCTGGTGAACCAGTGCCGCGGCGACTTTGGCACGCTGTCGCATGCCCTTGGAGAACCCGCCGACGGGTCGGTCCGCATCGGCCGTCAATCCAACCGTTTCGAGAGCGTTATCTGCCGCTTGCCCTGGAGCGGCCACACCGGAGAGCTGCGCCGCATATGTCACGTACTGTTTGCCGGTAAGCGTGTTGTACAGAGCACTTTCCTCGGGTACGAAGCCGATGTCCCGATAACGGTCGATTTGCGATCGGGGGCGCTCTCCCTTGACAAGCACGTCACCCTGTGAGGGCAGGGTGAGACCGGTGAGCATTCTGAGCAGGGTTGTCTTGCCGGCACCGTTGGGGCCGAGCAGACCTGTGAGACCCGGGCCGAACGAGCAATTGACGCCGGAAACGGCCACCTTCTGCCCAAACCACTTCGAGACCTCGGAGACCTCGACGGTCGGATTCGCCACAAGCGCCGGATTTGTCTCCGGGGTCATAGCTCGCTCCGATACCGACGGTGCATGAGGTAGGCCGTCACCACGGCTACGACTCCGATGACCACCGCCGAAGTCCACGGTTCGAAGCCGGCGGCCGTCGGCGCGGAGGTGGGGTTCTTGTCGAAGACCCAGTCGCGGACGACCTCGGGATGCTGCAGCAACGACAGAAGAGTGCCGAAACGGGCGCCGGTGAAGTCGATCTGCTGGAAGGCTTCGCCGAAGGCCACCGACCCGAACATGATCGCCAGGTAGGTGCCGGCTGCCACACCGGTTCGCTTGGCATACGTGGAGACGAGCAGCGCCGGCGCTCCGTAGCCAACGATGTAGGCGATCATCGCAAGCACGACATTGAGCAAGTCGTCGAGGTTGCCGAGCAACGCCGATCCCAGACCGCGGCTGTCGAGGGCAGCGAAGCCGAAATACATGAGCAGGTTGGGGACCAGGAAGAACCCGGCGAGCACCGCAGAGAGTGCACCGGCTCGCGCCGCGATGTAGTCCCACGCAGTCATCGGTCGCGAGCTGTATACGGCCAGCACCCCTTCTTCGCGGTCGGGTATGAGCAGCTCGGGGCCCGCCAGGGCGACGAACAGCATCACTATCGCCCCGGTGAGGGCTATGTATTCGGCGTGGCCCCCGAAGGGACTTTCGGTGTCCGGGCTGAAGGCGTTGAGGGTGAACGCCAGCCCGACGAACACTGCGGCAGGGAGGATGGCCAGGGCGACCATCGACCATGGGTATATCTTCTTCCGGGCCTTGCGCCTGATCCCCAGCACCCGCCGCACCCCATCCTTGAGAATCGTTCTGATCGCCCCCGACCGTCCCAACCGGGTGCCTTCATACGGCTTGTAACCGAGGTCAAAGACGGCGCCTGATCGATCACTCATCGTGCGGGGCCTCTCCGAGGAAGATGTCCTCGAGAGTGGTTGAGCGGGCGCCAAGCCGGCGCAGCGGAGCGCCGGTGGTGGCCAGCGCATCCCGCGCCATGATGAACGGGTCGCGATCCTGGACCGTCAGCGTGAGGACATTGCCCTGGCTTTCAACGGCTCCTCCGAGCCGGGTCAGCTCGGCGACTACCGCGGCGACGTCGTCAACCACTTCGATTTCCACAACGTTGGTTTCAGTCAGGCCGGATAGAGGGCCGTTGCGCAACACCTGGCCGCCGTCGAGCATGACCACCCAGTCGCACGTCTTTTCGATGTCGGGCAGGACATGGGATGAGACCAGCACGTTGATGCCGAAGCCGCCCAACCGGCTGATCAGTTCCAGCATCTCCTCGCGACCCGCCGGATCGAGCCCCGCCGTTGGTTCGTCGAGGAACACGATCTCCGGATCGTGGACGATCGCCTGAGCGAGCATCGTCCTTTGTTTCATCCCGGTCGAGAAGTCGCCCAGGTAGCGGAATCTCTCTTCATGAAGACCGACCATGGTGAGAATGTCCGACGCTCGTTGTCGGGCTTCCCGGGGCGGTATGCCGGCCATTTCGGCCGCGTACGAGACAAAGTCGGCTGCGCTCTGGCCTAGCGGCAGACAGTCGCCTTCCGGCATGTAGCCGATGCGGTCACGCACCTTTATCAGATCTGTTGCCGGATCGACTCCGAGCACTCCGACGGAACCGACGGTTGGTTCGAGAATGCCGAGCAGAATCTTGATGAGTGTCGTTTTACCCGCACCATTTGCGCCGACCAGGCCGATTCTGCCCGGCGGCACTTCGAGGTCGAGGTGGTGCAGGGCGATGACGTCGCCGTAGGCATGGCCTAGTTGGCGGGCGGAAATCGCAGTGTCGGTCATGTACTGAGGCTAATACCGGGTGACCCCGGCGGGGAATCGGGGATTACCCCGACTTGCGATCCCTGACGCGGCGGATCAGGTAGTGCCACACCTTCTCCGGCGGAGCGGGCGGGGACTCGACCGCCGCCGGTTCCGCAGCTTCGGACGCCGGCTCCGGCTCTTGTTGCGGTGCGGGTTGGGTCGCTTCGCCGAGATCGCTCCGCAGCTCGGCGAGGCGCTCCCGGAGGAACTTGGCCTCGGTCTCCGCTTTGGCGGCTCGTTCCCGGGCGTCGGCCAGTTGCTGGCCGGCCTCATGGAGGTTGCCGAGTTGGGAGAGCATCTTGTTCCAGGCGTCGACCGGAACGATCATCGTTCCCGCCGGTGTCGAATCCGGAGTGGCGGCGGGCGCCTCCGCTTCCGGGGCGGGCACCGATACCGGCTCCACGGGCCTTCCCAGATCTGCCGCCCGCTGCTCTACACCTTCCAGATCAACAAGCCGCAGGTTGGTCCCGATGTTGGTCGGCTGGAGGTACGTCGGAATCGTTCCACGTCTTGCCCACTTGCGAAGCGTCTCTACCGGGATGCCCGTCGATCGGCTGGCAACCCGCAATGTCACCCACCGTTCGGGCGTCGTATCGCCATCATCGATTTCCTCTTCGGCGGCGCGCTGCGGCGCTTCTCGCAATGCCTCTGTCTCCCACAGGAACGCAGGGTCCTTGTCCATCATGCCGGTCATCATACGGCGGCTGTGGGGAGTTCCGCTCCCAGGAAGCGGCTAGGAGTGGTTCCACCCTCCTAGGATGGCGACGGTCCGCAGAAAGCCATTGATGCCGCCTCCAGCCGAAAGCCGAATTCCCGGTCGCCCCTCCTCCGACGACGTCCGTGAAATGGTCTCGCGTATCGTTGACGGCGTGATGACCCAGCAAGCTCCTTCCACTTCAGCGGAAGTGCCAGACGAGCAAGAGGCACCCGGAGGATCGGGTATCGCCATCGGCGCCGACCACGGCGGATACCCGCTCAAGGAACGATTGGCGTTTCGGTTGCGGGAACAAGGCCACGCTGTACTCGACTGCGGCACGGATTCGCCGGATGCCGTCGACTATCCGGATTTTGCCCACGCTGTGGCCAGCGCGGTTGCGACCGGCAAGGCGCAGTGGGGGATCGTCGTAGACGGCGCCGGGATCGGCTCCGCAATGGTCGCGAACAAGGTGCCGGGAGTGCGGGCAGCTCTCTGCTACGACTTGTCGACCGCCCGCAACAGCCGGGAACACAACCACGCCAATGTCTTGAGCCTTGGGGCCGGTCTCATCGGCGAAAACCTGGCATGGCAGATTGTCCAGGAATGGCTGACCACCGACTGGGGTGGCGACCGCCACGCCCGCCGTGCTCAGAAGATCACTGAAGTAGAGAAACGCTACTTGAAGACGTAGGAGTGCAATGGACCGCGAGAAGCTGATCGAGGCCGTAACCCAGGAAGTGCTGACTGCGCTGACGATGCGGTACGACGTATGCGAGTCGCCCGAGGCGGTGCGCAACGTCGTTGCCAACGGCGCCGATCGGGTGAGCTTCCATGGCGACGCTTCCGATGTGCCCATGGACCTGGCCCGGTATATCGATCACACGCTGCTGAAGCCGGAATCGACCGCAGCCCAGATTGACGAGCTGTGTGATGAAGCCCGTCAATACCAGTTCGCCTCGGTGTGCATCAATCCCACCTGGGTGAAGAGAGCTGCATCGAGTCTGCGCGGTTCGGGTGTTGTCACCTGTACCGTGATCGGATTCCCGCTGGGGGCGACGACAACGGCGATCAAGGCGATGGAGGCACGCCGGGCGCTGCGGGAAGGCGCTCGCGAAATCGACATGGTTCTCAACGTCGGGGCGCTCAAGTCGGGTGAGTACGAGCAGGTGAGAGAGGACATAGCTCAGGTCGCTGAGGCCGCCCACGAGGTTGGCGGCTTGTGCAAGGTAATCCTGGAGACGGCGCTGCTTACCGACGAGGAGAAGGTCATTGCCTCATCCCTCGCCAAGGAAGCGAAGGCTGACTTTGTCAAGACTTCGACCGGTTTCGGCTCGGGCGGCGCCACCGTGTACGACGTTGCTTTGATGAGGGAGACGGTGGGCCCCGATATGGGGGTGAAGGCCTCGGGCGGGGTGCGGACGCTCGAGGATGTCGAAGACATGATTGCCGCCGGGGCGAGCCGCATCGGCGCTTCGGCCGGCGTCCAAATCGTTAGCGGAGATCAAGGAGAGTCAAATGGCGACCGGTATTGAGCTCAGGTCATACGCCTTTCTCGACAGTCTGCAGCCTCAATACGCGGCATTCCTCGGGACGGTTGCGAAGGGTTTCCTCCCGCTGGCCTACGACGCGTCGTTGTGGGTGGAGGTCGCTCCCGGCATCGAGATCAACCGACTGACGGACGTTGCTCTCAAGGCCACCAAGGTTTGGCCGGGCATGCAGATCATCGAGCGCTACTACGGCGTCCTCGAGATCCACTCGCCCCAGCAGGCAGAGACCAGGGCGGCCGGCGAGGCAATTCTCGACGCGATCGGCCTCACTGAGGAAGACCGCATCAAACCGAGGCTGCTGTCCAGCCAGATAATCCGCCGCATCGACGACCACCATGCCCAGCTGGTCAACCGCGACCGTCACGGCCACATGATCATCCCGGGGCAGACGCTCTACGTGCTCGAGTGTGAACCGGCCGTCTATTCGGCGCTGGCGGCCAACGAGGCGGAGAAGGCGGCGGATATCGCCATCCTGGAGGTACGGTCATTCGGTTCCATGGGCAGGATGTACCTTGCAGGAGAGGAACGAGACATCGACGTTGGTTGGAGGGCGGCGGTTGCGGCACTCGAGGGTGTCACCGGACGCGAACCGACAAAGTAGTGAAATGGCAATGAAAGGAGGAGCTTCTCATGGCTGAAGCTCTCGGAATGATCGAGGCACGAGGTTTTGCGGCGATGGTCGAAGCCTCCGACGCAATGGTGAAGGCCGCCAAGGTGGAATTGGTGAGCTACGAGAAGACGGGTGGAGGCTATGTGACTGCGGTCGTCCGTGGCGATGTTGCTGCGGTGAAGGCTGCGGTAGATGCCGGTGTTCGCGGAGCCGAGAAGGTCGGCGAGGTCATCTCCACGCACGTCATCGCCCGTCCCCACCTCAACATCGATCTGGTGTTGCCGTTGGGTCGCGGAGAGGAAGCAGAGCGCGAGCTCGGTTGACCAACCACCTGAACCCGCCGCTCGGGCCGGACAGCCCGTACCGGTGTGGATCCAGAGTAAGGAGGTAATCCATGCATCTGGGAAGGGTGGCCGGAACCCTTGTCGCAAGTCGCAAGGAGGAGCTTCTCGAGGGAATGAAGTTTCTCGTTGTTCGCCAGTTGGGCGTCAACAACGAGGAGACCGGTGGTTACGTGATCGCAGTAGATGCCGTTGGGGCGGGAGTCGACGAAGTCGTCATGTACGCCTCCGGTAGCTCAGCGCGTCAGACGGCGTTGACCAGGGACAAACCGTGTGATGCGGTGATCATGGCCATCGTTGACACCTGGGAGTTCAACGGCGATGTGAAGTACCGCAAATGATGAGCGGGGTCTTTCATGCTGCATGAGGACGATGTCAAGGCGATCATCGAGCGCGTCAAGGGGCGCGTCTCCGCCGCCGAAGCTTCGGACAGGAGCGGTCCGACGCTGGTTGCCAGCGATGAGCTGGCCGCCTACGAAGCCCAGGTCGGCGAAGGCATCTTTGCGACGATCGACCAGGCTGTGGCTGCCGCGCGCCGCGCTTTCGTGCAGTTCCGCGACATGGGTCTCGATGGGAGAAGGACGATCGTCGATGCCATGAGGGCTTCGATGCTGGCCGAGGGAGAGCGTCTCGCCTACATGGCTCGTGAAGAAACCGGGCTGGGTCGGGCGGACGACAAGATCATCAAGAACCGGATAGTGACCCTCGGAACGCCGGGGCCTGAGGATCTCGATCCTCACGCGGTGACCGGTGACGACGGGATGATGGTGACGGAATGGGCGCCGTACGGTGTCATCGGGTCCATCTCTCCGACGACGAATCCGACGTCGACGATCATCAACAACTCGATCGCCATGATCTCAGCCGGGAATGCTGTGGTGTTCAACGTTCACCCCAGCGCAAAGGCCGTGTCTGTTGAGAACATCAAGCTTCTCAACCGGGCAATCGTCTCGGCAGGAGGACCGCCCGATCTAGTAACCGCCATCCCCAATCCGACATTGGAGAGCGCCCGCGAGGTGATGTATCACCCCGATGTGCGCGTGTTGTTGGTGACCGGGGGACCCGGTGTCGTCAAGGAGGCCTTGAAGACCCAGAAGAAGTCCATCACGGCAGGTCCGGGCAATCCGCCTGCGGTCGTGGATCAGACGGCAGATTTGAGCAAAGCGGGCCGTGACATCGTCAACGGCGCCTCGTTCGACAACAACATCATCTGTGTCGACGAGAAGACGACAATCGTCGTCGACACCGCCGCAGACCGTCTCATCCAAGCCATGACGGCCGCAGGGGCCTACCGTCTCAAGGAACACGAACTGAAGCGTCTCGAGCGCGTGATCTTCAAGGAGATCGGTCAGCCGTCGAAGCCCGGCATCATCAACCCCGAGTGGATTGGCAAGGATGCCTCAGCCATCTTGGGTTCCATTGGCGTGATGGTCGATCAATCGATCCGACTGTTGGTCGCAGAGGTGCCCAAGGAGCATTCGCTGGTCTGGACGGAGCAGATGATGCCGGTCATGCCCGTAGTCCGCGTCAAGGATGTGGACGTAGCGATCGATCTGGCGGTCCGTTCCGAGCACAAGTTCCGCCATACCGCATCGATCCACTCCACCAACGTTGCCTCGATAACGAAGATGGCGCGGGCCATGAACTGCAGCATTTTTGTTGCCAACGGGCCGAACTATGCGGGGCTCGGAGAAGGGGGAGAAGGCTTCGCCTCGTTCTCGATTGCGTCGCCGACCGGTGAGGGGCTGACCCGTCCAAGAACATTCTCCCGGGTGCGGCGGGTGACCGTTGTGGGAGCTCTGCGTTATGTCTGAAGAAGCCCTTAGCAGCGACACACCGGGCGTCGACCCGGCGGTAGCCATGATCGAATTTGCGTCGATCGCCGTCGGTATCACCACGGGAGACGCCATGGTCAAGGCGTCGCCGATCGGATCCATTTATACGGGCACGGTCCACCCCGGCAAGTATCTGGTTCTGGTGAGTGGCGACACTGCAAGCGTCGACGAAGCTGTGCAGGTCGGGTTGGAGACCGGCGGGGCCTCTGTGCTCGACTCGATCTTCCTTCCCGATATCCATCCTGCGGTGACGGGAGCAATCGCCGGGGGAGAAGAGGCAGCCTGGATCAGCGGTGAGTCGCTCGGGATCGTTGAAACCGACCGGGTCGCCACAATACTCCAGGCGGCCGACGCCGGCGTCAAAGCGGCGTTCGTAGAACTGAGCGCAGTGCGCATGGCCGATGGTCTCGGCGGGAAGGGCTACGTGCTCTTTTCGGGAGAGGTTGCCGAAGTGGAAGCCGCCGTCGAGGCAGCCGAGGCCTGGAGCGCCGAAGCGGGTCATTTGCTCGAGGCGATAGTCATCGCGCAACTGCACGACGAGATGGCCTACAACCTCCGCTCCGACCTGAGATTCCGGCCGCGCATATCGCTGCGGCCCGTCGAACGGAGCGGCTGACATGAATCTCGGACGTGTTCACGGCACCGTCGTCGCAACCATCAAGTCGGCCGGTCTCGAAGGCGTTCGCTTCCTCATTGTGCAGCCGCTCGACAAACACCAGGAGCCCGTCGGCGAGCCTCTCGTTGCCGCCGATGCGGTGCACATGGCCGGACCAGGGGAGCTCGTCTACTTCGTGGCCTCCCGTGAAGCCGCTGAGGCGATGCCCGAGCGTTTTGTGCCGGTGGACCACGCCATCGTCGGGATCGTCGACGAAGTGCACCTGGTGCCATGAAGGTCGCAGTTATCTCCGGGACTGTTGTGTCCACGATCAATTTCCCTTTCTTCGATTCGAAGCCTCTCATGATTTGTGACTTGATCAACGCCGATGGCGAGGTCGATGGCTACACGATCGCGGTCGATGTTGTCGGCGCCGGGGTTGGGGAAACCGTGCTTGTGATCGATGAAGGGAACTCATCCCGTCAGATCTTCGGTCTCGAAACCGGGCCGATACGGGCGACAATCGTTGGAATCATCGACCAGGTCGACTTAAAGATTCCCGGCGAAGCCGCCGATAGCCGGTAGGGTTCCGACTGCCGCGTGTGGGCGGTTCGACCAACCGAAGCTATAGAGGGGACATCACCCAGTATGCGCAAGTTCTTCATTCTCCTGGCCGCTCTCGGGCTTGTAGCCGCTGCGTGCGGCGGAGACTCGGGCGCCGGCTCCTGCGAAAGCATTGCCGACGACGCCATCGATGTCATTCAAGAGGTAATCGACGAGATGGACTCCTTGTCCCTTGAAGAGATCGCCGCCATGGAAGAAGAGCCCGCGGTTCTCCAAGACATGGAGAAGCGAGCCGACGAGCTCCAGGCACAGGCCGACGAACTTGGCTGCACCGATGCCGAGATGGAGACGTTGCTCAACGCCCGGGCAGGAAACCTCACCGCCGACGGCATGTTCGGTGAGCTGCTCGTCGATGAGCTCCAAAGCGGAGGCTTCTTCGAGTAGACCTGGGACGATCTACAGTTCAACAGATGAACGGCAGCGGCAGGAGATCCACACTATGGCTCCTGCCGCTGTTTCTATTGGCGACGGCTTGTGACGACCCCGTTACGGTGGTCGTCGAGGCGGAACCTGAAGAAGTCGATACCTGCGAATGGTTGATCCCGATCGGTATCGAGCTCGTCAACGACTACTTCTACACGCTTGAAGAGACCGACCTCGGACCTGCTGCTACCAATCCGGCCGCCATGCCGGAGTCGGTCATCGCCCTCAACGCACGCGGGGCGGACCTGGATCAGCGGGCAGTAGAGCTCGAATGCAACCTCGAGGAGCTCAATACAGCGATTGCCGCAGCAACCGAGGGCCTCGAGTCGACGGACCCGGTGGTCAACGTGTTCCTGGACACGGTGCGCGGCGGCATAGGCACCACAGCCTCTGCATACGGTGCATGGCTGTTTGTTGAAGGAAACCAGGCGGAGTTGTCGACCGTCCCAATGCCGGGCCGACCCATAACGCTTCTGATCGGCGAAGACGCCGCGGAGGGCCAATCCGGGTGCAACGGTTACTACTTCCCGCTCCTCATCGACGGTGACTCATTGACCTGGGATGAGAGCCGGCCGGCGACGTCGACAGAGTTGATGTGCCTCGACGATGATGGCAACCCCGAAACGGCGTTGGCCGAGCTGGAGAGATGGTATCTCGACAACCTGCACAAGGTTGACCGGTTTGCAGTCGATGGCGACGTATTGATTCTGCTCGGACCCGACCTCGAGCTGCGGTTCTCCAGCGAGCCTGCCGCGGGCGGCTAGCGAGGGATCGACCGCAAGAGACTCGCGGCCGCCTCATCGAGCATCCAGCGTACGGAATCCGCCCCGGCGGCAACTCTTTGCGCCGGGTAGGTCCGGCCATTGTCGATGATCTCGGCCACAACGCGGGCCTTGGTTTCCCCCTGAATCAGGAATACCAGTTCGCGGCTACTCCACAGCAGCGGCAGGGATGCCGTCAGGCGCCAGGTGTCCTTCTGCTCTACCCAGTTGGCGAGGTAGAGCCCATCGTCCGCATCGAGGGCATCGGTGCCGGGGAACAGCGAAGCGGTGTGCCCGTCGTCCCCGAGACCGAGCAGGACCAGATCGGGCCGTCCGTCGTAGAAGATACCGCTGAGAACCCTGCTGTACAGGGCGGCGGCGGCTTCGGGTTCGCCGAAGGCGGTGTCGGGCGCCACGAGGCGGGCAACGACCGTGTCTGCGAGAGCTTCGCGGGCCATCAGTGTGTTGGACTCGGGATGGTCGTGGGGCACCCAGCGTTCGTCGCCGAGCCACATCGTCACATCCGCCCAATTGATGTCGCGTTTGGCCAGATGTCGATATGTGGCCCGCGGGGTGCTTCCGCCGGCGAGGCCCAGTGTGCTCGGTCTTCCAGAATCCTCGATACATGCGGTGATGTAGTCCGCGGCAGCACCCGCCAACTCTTCGGGTGACGCGTAGATGTGGACGCTCATGTACCCAAACTTAGCCCGCTACGCTCCGCACATGACTCGCAGATTGGTCGTCAAGTGGGGAACGGGTAGCAAAGTGACCGCCCGGCTCGCCGTTCCTTCCGCCGGATCGGAGACCGGTCTGCTGCTCGCACACGGTGCCGGGGCTGGTCAAGACCATCCGTTCATGGTCAGGTTGCGGCAGGCCCTGAGTGCTGAGGGGCTGACCGTCATGACGTTCAACTATGCCTACACCGAGGAGGGGAGGAAGGCCCCCGACCGTATGCCCAAATTGCTGGACGTCCACCGCGCCGCCGCCGACAGGCTCGCTACCTACTGCGATTCGGTCGTGCTGGCGGGGAAATCGATGGGGGGACGGGCGGGCTCGCATCTTGCCGGAGAGGACTCCTGGCCTGCAGCAGGACTTGTGTATTACGGATATCCGCTGGTTGCCCTCGGCAAGAAGGAACCACGTGACACCGCTCATCTCAAACGGATCGCAGCGCCGCAGTTGTTTTTTGCGGGCACCCGGGATCGTCTCAGTCCGCCCGGCCTGATCATTCCTCTCTCGCAAAGCCTGCCGGCAGCAGACGTCGAAGTGATCGAAGGCGGGGACCATTCATTCAAGGTGACGAAGGCGATCGGACGCACCTATGACGAGGTCATCGTCTCGCTGGCGTCGGCTACAGCTCAGTGGC
The DNA here is from genome assembly GCA_947258985.1 of uncultured Acidimicrobiaceae bacterium. GTDB lineage: Bacteria > Actinomycetota > Acidimicrobiia > Spongiisociales > UBA5794 > JAAETI01. The sequence goes on along the minus strand of CAMYKI010000010.1, from coordinate 11,244 downwards.
TGAAATGACACTCTTGCCGGCGAAGTAACCGGCCCGGACCTTCCCATCTGCGAGATCGAGGACCCAGATCGAGCCTTTTGGCCACTGTCGGGATCCCCGTAGGGGAACACCGTGTGCGTCCAGATCTTTGATCAGGGGTCCGATCCAATCCTTGTGGGTCGCCAAGACGAGCGCGCCTGGGCCGAGGCCACGCAGGTACTTGCGGATCGATTCAACGGTGGTGGTATCCCGAAGTTTCTTGTTGACGGTGACTTCAATTGAAAGGCGTTTCGCAAGCGGCTCGACCATTTGCACGCACCGCAGTGAAGGGCTCGACCTGATCTCGGTCACGGGATGACGTGCCATGAAGTCTGCGAGAAGGTTCGCTTGCTCGCGTCCTTTGTCTGTCAGCGGTCGCTTCTTGTCCGGGCCCTTCCACTTCGAGCGCACCCCGGCGTTGCCGTGGTGGACGACGTACAGGCGGGTCGAGGTGGGATTGTCCAGAAGGTTGTAGGCGCGTTCGATCAGCCGGGCATCCCGGTTGTAGGTGAGAAGCGCCCGGGCACCGTTGATGCCGACCCACTCGGCCTTATCGACCTCGAGATTGGGGACAAAGGAGCCCTTGATGCTTTCAAGCATCCAGTACTTCACCAGCTTGGGACGATCCCGCTGGGTGGGGTACATGACACCACCGAGGAACTGGCCGATCTTGCACTTGATCCCGGTTTCTTCGAGCACTTCTCGGCCGGCGGCTTCCTCGAAAGTTTCGCCCCTGTTGAGTTTGCCCTTCGGTAGCGACCAGTCGTGATATCGGTTGCGATGCACCAACAGGAATTGTGGTCCCGTGTTGCCGAAGCCCTCCCGGTACACGACCCCGCCGGCTGCAAGAACGGTTCTCTTGGCCATCAGACGAGGGCTCCCCGAATGCAGCTATTACGGCTGTGCAAGGTCCGATTCCTCCCCGAGTGGCGTTGCTCGATGCAGATAGTAAACGGGATCTGCTCGACAGAGCTCACACTCTGGTTCTTTCGAGCTCCAAGACCTTGTTGAGTCTGCGGATATATCGTTCCTCCTGGATGAACTCGGCTTCCAGGTAAGCCGCGACGATTTCCTCCGCAACGGCACCACCGGTGACCCGGGCAGCAAGCGCCAACACGTTGATGTCGTCGTGCTCCACAGCCTGGTGCGCCGTATAGGTGTCGCCCGCCTGGGCGCACCTTATGCCGTCGAGCTTGTTGGCAGCGATGGCCGCTCCTGCACCCGACCCGCACACGACAATGCCGCGGTCGGCGCGACCGGCGAGAATGGCTCGTCCAACGGCGGCGGAATAGTCCGGGTAGTCGACAGATTCGGTGGAATCGGTGCCTAGGTCCAGTACCGAGTGGCCGGAGTCGGCGATGATTTGTTTCAGCTCTTCCTTGAGTTCGAATCCTGCATGGTCGGCGCCAAGTGCGATCCGCATGGGTCCCTTTCGTTGTCCGCACGGACACTAGTGGGAGCTCAGGCTGGCATTGCTTTCTGCCCGATCGCCGTACGCCATTGCCCGGCCCTCGCAGCCGCGTCTGTGACCGGGCGTTCCTCGTGGTCGAGCGAGTCCGCACGCCAATTGCCCGGCCCTCGCAGCCGCGCCTGTGACCGGGCGTTCCTTGTGGTCGAGCGAGTCCGCACCCCATTTGCTCAGCAGTCTCCTAGCATCGCTATATGGATTCGATCAGGGTTGTCGGCGGGATTCCGCTGTCGGGTACGGTCAGGGTGCACGGCGCCAAAAACGCTGTTCTCAAGCACATGGTCGCCATGCTGTTAGCCCCAGGCCGCTACCGGCTCGAAAACGTCCCTGGGATTCTCGACGTCGACATCATGGGTGAAGTGCTCGATCACGTCGGCGCAACCTGTGTGCGTCGCGGCTCGGTGGTCGAAGTGGATGTGCCGGAGAAGCTGAACCCGGAAGCTCCGCTCGAGCTTGTTAGGAAGATGCGCGCCTCCATCCTCATCCTGGGTGCGCTGCTCGCTCGAGTGGGGTCGGCGAGGGTCGCGCTGCCGGGGGGCGACGACTTCGGGTCGCGCCCGATCGGGATGCACCTCGAAGGTCTCGAGCAGATGGGCGCCGAGTTTGAGTTGAGTCATGGGGTCCTCGAAGCCTCCGCTCCCGACGGACTCTCCGGAACCGAGATATTCCTCGAGTTCCCCAGTGTCGGTGCCACGGAGAATCTCCTGCTGGCGGCCGTTCTGGCGAAGGGTCGCACGATCATCGGCAACGCGGCCAGGGAACCGGAGCTTGCCGATCTTGCGGCGTTGCTCAACGCAATGGGAGCGAAGATCGACGGTGCGGGCACCTCGACCATCGAAGTCATGGGTGTGTCATCCCTCACCCCGACCGACCACACCGTGATTGCCGACCGCCTTGTGGCCGGCACCTATGCGCTTGCGGCTGCGTCCACGGGCGGCCGTATCGAGGTGGTTGGCTGCGACCCTGCTTTCCTCCGCATGGAGCTTCGCAAGATGGAGGCCGCGGGTTGCGAGATCGAGCGTGGCGACGATTGGTTCTCGGTGGCTGGGCCGGATCGTCCTCGCCCCCAGGACATCGCAACGCTCCCGTATCCCGGTTTCCATACCGACATGCACCCACAAATGGTCGCTTTCCTCGCCCTCGCCGACGGAACGTCGTTGGTAACGGAGAACGTGTACGCGGCTCGGTTCCGCTATCTCGGCGAACTCAATCGGATGGGAGCAGACGTGCATGCCGACGGCCAGCATGTCGTGATCAGGGGGGTTGACGAACTCAGTGGTTGTGAAGTCGACGGCTGCGACATCCGGGCTGCTGCTGCGATGACCATCGCCGGTCTCTCCGCCGACGGCGAGACAATCGTCCGTGACGCCGAGCACATTGACCGCGGCTACGACGGGTTTGTCGAGACGCTGCGGTCGCTCGGGGCGGACATCGATCGGTAGCGCGTGATCGTTCTCGCCATCTCGCTCGCCTTTGCGATGGCCCAGCCTGCTGCCCCCGGGCTGGTCGATGCTGTGACGCTCGAGCCGGAGGCGGGCACCACCTTCACCATGCGTCGCGGCTCCTACGAAGGCGAGCTCGAGATATCCGCCTACCCGGCCGGTCTTGCTGCCGTCGAGACAACCGATGTCGATCGCTATCTGCTCGGGATAAGTGAAGTGCCTTCCTCATGGCCCGACGAGACGCTGGCAGCGCAAGCCGTGGCTGCCCGTACTTATCTTGCCTGGACCCTGTACCGGGGCCGCACCAGCAGCGGCAACCGTTACGACTACGACATCTGTGCGTCACAGTACTGCCAGGTCTATCGGGGCCCGGGAGGAGCTGCGGAGGGCTGGGCGGGCGCGGTCGCGGCAACTGCGGGGGAGATCATGGTCTACGACGATCACCCTGCCCAGGCGCTGTATTCCTCGAGCGCCGGCTCCCGGACCAGGGCAGCGCAAGACGTGTTCGGTGGATCAGGGGTCCCGTACCTGCAGCCGGTGGACTCGCCGGAACTCGAGGTGACTCCTTATCGCCGATGGCAGCTCTCAGTTTCTTCGGAGGTGCTCACCCGCGTGTTTGCCCGCGGCGGCTACATATTCGGCGACGAGATCACCGGAGTGGCTTTGCGCAGCGAGGGTGAGGGCGGGGGCCAGGTGGCGGTGGAGGTTTTGTCGGAGCTGGGAGTGACGGTGATCCCCGTCACTCGATTCCGTGCGGTCTTCAACGTGCACGGACCTGACCTCTATCCGGGGTTGATGCCGGCCGCCCGGCCCAGCGGAGGCCGGTGGCCGCAGGCCGTCCTGTCGTACTCCTTCGATGTCGACTACGAGGCGCCCTCCCGCATTCGCAACCGACGGCTCCCGGCGGGCGAAACCGGTGGCGACGGGGTGCTGACCATCACCGGCGAAGGATGGGGCCATGGCGTCGGTATGAGTCAATGGGGAGCAATGGCGATGGGCTCGGCCGGGGAGAGCTACGCCGCGATTCTCGACCACTACTACGGTCTTCGTCCCGTCGACGGCGGCACGATGGTGCCCGATGCGGTGAAGGTCGGTCTTGCCGTCGAAGCTCCTGAGATCAAGGTCACGGCCGACGGGCCGTTCACGATGGTCACGGCCGACTACCCACCGGTATCGGTAGGTGCGGGGGAGTGGACCTTTCGCCGTTCGCGGGGTGCTCTCGTCGTGATCGCTCCAGAAGGATCGTCGTACAGTTCGCCCCTGCTGCGTGTTCAGCAGATGCGCCCGAGGTAGCTGTGGCTCTTTCCGTCAACCAACGTCGCGGCCTTGCCGATGTCGCCCGACTCTTTGGTGAGGCCGACGTTCCGTATCAGGTCGGGGGCAGCGCGATGCTCGCGTTGCATGGATTCGACGTCACCGTGGGCGATATCGATGTCGTGGTTGCGGGATCGGCCCGGGATCGAGTCGATGCTGCTCTCGTCGATCTTGTGATCGAAATCCCGGTCCGGCGCGAACCGTGGCGGACTGATTGGCTGATCCGAGCTCAGCTGCAAATGCCCGTCGGCCCGGTTGGGCTCGACGTGATGGGCGGGTTGGCCCTGGTCATCGATGGATCCGTTGCTCGATTCCCGCTCGTGGCCGAGCGGCGTGTTTCAATCGATGGGTGGGAGATTCCACTTGCTCCCCTTGCGCACTGGTATCACCTCTACCGGGTGCACAACCCGGAGAAGGCTGCGCTGATCCGGAAGCGACTCGACGATGCCGCCATCCGCGAGGCTGCTTGCGCGTTGTCAATCGACTGACCGGGTTTCCCCTACACTGATAGTGCGAATCACAGGACTCTGGCGTACGTGAGCGCCGTATACGGCGCTCACGTACGCCAGACGCGGAGAGACACAATGAGCGACGACGTACAGAGTTCGATAATTCAGGTGGCATCACCGACCGATGTGACCTTCGACGAGCCGGGCACCGAGATCATCGACCGGGCGCTGCTCGACGAGACCCTCGAGTACATCCGTCCCGCGCTGCAGGCTGATGGTGGTGACCTGATCCTGCTCGGTACTCAGGCCGGCAAGGTGACACTGCAACTCGTCGGCGCCTGCGGCGGTTGTCCGCTCTCCACCATGACTCTCACAGCAGGAATCGAACGAGTTCCGGCATTGGGAGTGCATGCGCCTGCACCGGATTTGTCCGATAGCCGCCTGTCGTCTACCGGACTATCCGAGTTCCGGCATTGGGAGTGCATGTGCCTGCACCGGATTTGTCCGATAGCCGCCTAACCTTCACACCGATGGCGCGCATTTCTGATCCGGCGATTCTCATCCCCAACGCTCGTGATGGAGATCGGCGCGCTCTGGCGAGGCTCATCACCATCGTTGAGAACGGTGGTCGGGCCTCCGATGCGGTGCTTTCTGCCGTCTTTCCCGACGGGGGGCGGGCGTGGACGACAGGGCTGACCGGTGCGCCCGGGGCTGGAAAATCCACGTTGACGGATCGGCTCATCGATGCGGTGCGCGCAGCAGGGTCGGAGGTAGCGGTTGTTGCCGTCGATCCGTCCAGCCCGTTCAGCGGGGGCGCGGTGCTCGGAGACCGGGTTCGGATGCAGGACCACGTCGACGATGCCGGCGTCTACATCAGGTCTATGGCAAGCCGTGGTCATCTTGGTGGGATCTCCGCAGCCACCCCCCGGGTCGTAGCAACCCTCGACGGGATGGGATTCCCCGAGGTCCTTGTCGAGACCGTCGGCGTCGGTCAGGCAGAGGTCGAGATTGCGGCGAATGCTGATACGACGGTGGTTGTGGTCAATCCCGGGTGGGGTGACAGCGTGCAAGCGGCCAAAGCGGGCCTGCTGGAGGTCGGTGACGTCTTCATCGTCAACAAGGCCGATCGACCGGGAGTACACGAGACGGTGCGGGACCTCACGCAGATGTTGGAACTCGGTGCCAACGGCGGATGGTCTCCGCCGATCATCCCCACCGTCGCCGCCACGGGAGAAGGAGTCGCAGAGCTATGGGACGCCGTTGGCCGTCACCGGCGGCACATCCAGGAGACGGGCGAGCTCGCTGAGGTTCGCCGGCATCGGTCGGTCGCCGAGATGGAATCCGCCCTGCTCGCCGGGATGAGGCAGCGGGTACGTTCTTCGATTCCGGCGGAGACCTGGGCGGAGATGACCGATCAGGTGGGGGAACGGCAACTTGACCCTTGGAATGCTGCCGCAAATTTGCTGCGGGTTCTCTCCGATTAGGTTGGAGTACAGACACGACAGGAGGCTGCGCATGGGTTTGGTCGAGTACGAAACGACGGGTGCGGTCGCTCGGATCACGATGAACCGGCCGCCGGTGAACGCGTTGGACAGCAAGTTGATCGCCGACATCGACGAAGCCCTCTCGGCTGCAGGGGATCCCGCCATCCGGGCGGTAGTGATAGCCGGTGGCAAGCACTTTGCCGCGGGTGCCGACATCACAAGATTTATCGATGCTTTCGACAGTGAGAGCTCGGAAACACAGGCCTCGGGTCTCGGCGCCGTCGTGCGCCGGCTGGAGCTGCTGCAGAAGCCCACCATCGCCGCCATCACAGGCTACGCCCTGGGGGGTGGCCTCGAGCTCGCCATGGGTGCCGACTTCCGGTACATGGCAAGCGATGCCAAAGTCGGCCAGCCCGAGATTCTCCTCGGCATCATCCCGGGCGCCGGAGGCACGCAACGATTGGCTCGCATCGTGGGGTTCCAGGCGGCCAAGGAGATGAATATGTCCGGCCGCCACCTGACGGCGGCTGAAGCTCACGCTCTCGGTCTTGCCGATGAGGTAATCGAGCCAGACGAGCTATCTGATGGCGTTATGGCAGCAGCGGCCCGGTGGGCTGAAGGTCCCACCCGGGCATACTGGGCGGTCAAGAAGTCAATGGGCGACGGCTATGGGCACTCGATCGACGCCGCTTTGGAGATCGAGCGGGATGCGTTCGATGAGGTGTTCGCCACCACCGACGCCAAGACGGGAATCCTGGCATTCGTCAACAAACAGAAGCCCGACTTCTCCGGTATCTAGCGCTCCGCGGTAGCCTCGGCCGGTGGAAGAAAGCAAGCTTGCATTATGGGTGGGCCGGATCGCGGCCGCGGTGGTCATCGGTGTCGCCATTGGGCTGTTCATCGGAGCCTTTCGCGGATCGGGGGTCATCGCCGATGACCTGCTCACACCCCATCCCCGGCCAACCGGGGAGGCATTCGAGGTAGAACTCGTTGGCTCGGGTCGGATCGTGCTACCCAGAACCGATCTCACCGAACGCCCCGGTGTGTGGGGAGTTACGAACGGCGACGGCGCATACGGTCAGATGGCAGCGGTCATCTCTCAGGAAGCCGAGACCGTCGAACGCTCATTCCGCACACTCACCGGCAGGTTCATCGCCGGTGACATGGTGACGCTCGATGCTTACGCCGCTGCCGAAGATCCGATGGAGGCGTTTGCCATCGACTTCGACAACGTCCGCATCCCCGGCAACCTCGGTGTCAATCCGGCCTGGTTCGTCGACGGGTCATCCGACACCTGGGTCATCCTCGTCCACGGCGAAGGGCTGGATGAACGGGCGCAAGCGTTGCGCGTCCTACCTGCACTTGTCGACGGCGGCTTTCCCGCCCTGGTCATAACCTATCGCAACGACAGTGCCGCTCCTGATGATGGCGGCTACTACAGGTGGGGCCTGAGCGAATGGCATGACATCGATGCCGCCATGACCTATGCCCACAGTCACGGGGCCAGCGACTTCGTACTGTACGGATTTGGCATGGGAGCGAACATCGCCGCGATGCACCTGCACGAGTCGGAACGTGCCGCCGAGGTGAGAGGAGCGATCTTCGACTCCGCCGTGGTCGATCTCGGGGCCGTTGTCGATCGGATTGCCGATGAGCGGGGAATTCCGGGCGTGGTCGCGACGGCGGCCAAGGCGGTCGCCCGGCTCAGATTCGGCCTCGAGTGGTCGGAGCTGAATCAGCTGATTCGGGCCGATCAGTTCGATACGCCAATCCTGCTCATGCACGGAACAGAAGACGACGTCGCTCCCATTGCGGAAACCGACAACTTTGTCACATCGGTGACCGGGCCGATCACCTATGAGCGCTTCGAAGGTGCTGGACGCACCGAACTCTGGAATAGCGATCCAGAACGCTATAACGCTGCCGTCCTGACCTTCCTTATCGAGGCCATCACCAACTGATCGCCGCGGTCAGGGATTGATCACGGTTCTGACAGAGCCGGCAAAGCTCTCCAACTCGTCGAGGACGCCGTTGACGATGCCGGCTTCGAGGGGGATTTGCTGCTCCACGACGTCGTCGAGGACAAGACGGCCGGCGGCCGCGTGATCGAGTAGCTCCCGGATCTCGGAAGCGAGATGATCCGACGCCCCGATGAGCTCCGATTCTCCTGTGACCAGATCGGTATACGGTCCGACGGGGATGGTGTCGGGCGTGAGCCCAACGGCGACGGCGCGACCCATCGGCGCCAGCGAGTCGAGGCACTGGCGCATGACCGGCGCCGACCCCACCAGATCCAATGCGACATCAACCGTGCCCTTCAGCCGGGCAGCCGGGTCGTTGAGAGAATCGAGCGGTTCGGCGCCGAATCGAGCGGCCTGATCGCGTTTCGCCGGATTGGGGTCTATCGCAAAGACCGTTGATGCCCCCTCGAGAAAAGCCAGCTGAACGGCGGACATGCCGAGGCCGCCGACGCCGAAGACGGCGACCGTGTCGCCCGGGGAGACCCGCCCCTTACGGAGGGCATGAAGTGACGTCGCCGAGGAGCACATCATCACGGCGGCATGATCGAGCGACACCGCATCGGGCACCGGAATCGCGTTCCGGGCGGGAATGAGGATCTGATCCGCAAAGCCGCCGGGGCGCCGATTGCCGATCATCTGCCCCTGGGGGCAGAACTGCTCGAACCCGCGATCGCAATATGGACAGGATCCGCAACCAACCTGATAGTGGACACAGACGCGCTGGCCAACCGCCGACCCCGTGACGGTGCTCCCTACGGCCGATACCACGCCCGCAACCTCGTGGCCCAGGGTCAGGGGCAGCGGTCCTACTACGGGGAAACCGCTCCGGTAGTGCACATCGGACCTGCAGATCCCTGCGGCTGCGACATCAATCACCACCTCGTCTTCGCCCGGAATCGGTTCCGGTACCTCAAGGAGCCGCAAAGGCTCGCCCGCCGTGATGAGTTGCATTGCTCGCATCATTCTCTCCAGGTACCGCGGCCTCGTGCTGCAGGCTACCTGTGTATGCCAGACTGAACCGGATGCTGTACCTCGATCACGCAGCCACGACAGAAGTGCGGCCGGAGACACGTGCCGCGATGGCCCCGTATCTCGACGATGCGTTCGGAAACCCGTCGGGCATCCACGGGATATCGCGACGCGCCAAGAACGCCCTGGAGGATTCCAGAGAACGGGCCGCCGGCCTTCTTGGAGCGGAGCATCCCCTCGACATTGTGTTTACCGGAGGTGGCACAGAGGCCGACAATCTTGCGGTTGTCGGCAGCGCCCTTGCGGGTGGGCAACGCCGCGGCGCCGTGACCTCTGCCGTCGAACACGAGGCTGTGTTGCGGTCGGTTGAATTCCTGGCGTCGCTTGATTGCCCGACCAGCATCATCGAGGTGGACAGTCTGGGAAGAATCGACCCGGCCACGATTGCCGACGCCGTTGACCCCGATACCGCAATCGTTTCGATCATGACGGCAAACAACGAAACAGGAACGCTGTTCCCCGTACGCGAGATCGCGGCTGCCGTCCGTGAGGCCGGTCCAACGGTCCTATTCCATACGGATGCCGTCCAGGCGTTTCTCACCGAGGACATCACAGCGGATGCCACAGGGGCTGACATGATCTCCCTCGCCGCCCACAAATTCGGGGGCCCGAAAGGTGTCGGCCTGCTCCTGGCTTCCCGGAGGATCGATCTAGAACCGGTCATCCACGGCGGCGGGCAGGAGTTGGGGCGACGATCCGGCACTCACAACGTTGCCGCTATTGCCGGCATGGTTGCCGCCATGGAAGCAACAGTGAGCGAAAGAACCGCGGCGCGGGAACGTATCCGTGGGATCCGCGACGACTTCGAAGCTACTCTCCGGTCGCTTGTGCAGGATCTGGAAGTCAACGGGGATGTTGATCACCGCCTGGTCCAACACAGTCACATTCGGATTCCGGGAGTCGAGGCCGAGACGCTCCTGATCCGCCTTGACCAAGCCGGGATCGCCGCTGCTGCCGGGTCTGCATGCCACAGCGGCGCAGTCGAGGTGTCGCATGTCCTGGACGCCATGGGCAAAGCCCCATCAGAAGCTGCTGAGAGTCTCCGCTTCAGTTTCGGATGGTCGACCGATCCCGGAGAGGGAGCCACCGCTGCAGCTCTGGTCGCTACGACCCTGGGGGGACTGCGATGAAGGCGCTCGTCGCGATGTCGGGTGGTGTCGACAGTTCAGTGGCCGCCGCCCTGATGCTCGACCAGGGCTATGAGGTGGTCGGGGTCACCCTCAAACAATGGGAAGGGGAGCATGGCCAGATGCCTCTTGCCGGCTGCTGCACCGTTTCCGATGCCGAGGATGCCCGCCGGGTTGCCGCCCAGCTCGACGTTCCCTACTACGTCCTCGACTACGTCGACGAGTTCACTGCCAAGGTTGTCGATCACTTCGGCGGGATGTACGCCGCGGGGATGACGCCCAACCCGTGTATCGAGTGCAACCGCAGGGTCAGGTTCAACGTCCTTCTCGAGAGAACCGCTGCGCTCGGCTGCGACGTCCTGGTGACAGGTCACCATGCCAGGATCATCACCGACGGCGACGGGTACCACCTGATGCGCGCCGTGGATGGGACGAAGGACCAGTCTTATGTGCTCCACATGCTCGGCCAGGACGAGCTTTCCCGGATCCGCCTTCCGGTGGGCGAGATCACGAAGGACGAACTGCCTCAATCCGTGGGCCGCGGAGTAGCCGATCACGCCAGCATTGACGACTTCCACCGGTCGGTCTGCGGCGCGAGTCGGGCCACTTCTTCTGCGGTCGCTGTCCACGATCCGTTGCAGATAGGCGGGATAGTCGTTGTCGAAACGAATCCGCGCCCGGTCGCCCCAGACTCCGAAGGTTCGGGAATCACCGATGCAGAAGATGCGCAGCGTCCCGGCCTTCTTGCGTCTGTCGAGCTGTCCGCCGCGAAAGTGGTCGTCGTTGAAGCGCAGCCGGCCGCCTTCGAATCCCGCCTGGTTCCTCCAGCCGAGAACCGGGTCCAGCTCCAGCCAGCTCCAGGGGCCCACGTTGCCGTCGACATTGATGCCCC
>CAMYKI010000009.1 GCA_947258985.1 uncultured Acidimicrobiaceae bacterium | reverse complement strand
CACGTGTCGTCGCGTGGCCCGGGATCTTCCTTTGCTTCGTGAGCCGGCATTTCGTTGCCCTTGCGAACCTTCACCGCCTTTGTTCAACGGTCTCCTAGCGGGACATCGCGGTCACTGCGTCCACGACCCGGTCAACGGAGGGGATCGCGAGATCCTCCAGCTCGCCGGCCGCCGGGAGCGGGATATGGGGGGTGGTGATACGAACAATCGGGCCGTCGAGGTCCCAGAACGCCTCCTCGGCAACAATGGACGCTATCTCGGCACCCCAGCCAACCAGCCGCGGGTTCTCCTCAACCGTAGCCAGCCTGGTGGTCTTCGCTACCGACTGGAGGATTGCTCTTGTATCCAGAGGAACGAGTGAGCGCAGGTCGATGACCTCGGCGGATATCCCGAGCCCTCCGAGCATCTCAGCGGCTTCGACCGCGGTGTGCACCATGGCGGCCAGCGCCACGATTGTCACATCTGTTCCCTCTCTTACGATCCGGGCGGTCCCGAGGGTGTCTACCAGCTCCCCATCGGGGACGTCACCCTTGATGGCGAACAGCTTCTTATGCTCGAAGACGACTACGGGATCCGGATCCCTGATGGCAGCGGCCATGAGGCCCACTACATCGGCCGGTGTCGATGGAGCCACCACTTTCAATCCGGGTACGGCCATCGCCCAGTTCTCGAGACTCTGCGAGTGCTGGCCGCCGAAGCGGGATCCGCCGCCGTTTGCCGTGCGGATTACCAACGGCAGTTCTACCTGGCCGCCGGTCATGTAACGGGTCTTGGCGATCTGGTTGGTGACGATGTCCCAGCAGGTCGCCAAGAAGTCGCTGAACATGAGCTCGCCCACCGGGCGTAACCCGTTCATCGCGGCCCCCATGATCATTCCGGTGATCGCCTCTTCGGAGATTGGGGTGTCGCGGACTCGCTTCGGCCCAAATTGCTCATAGAGCCCCACCGTTGTCTTGAACACACCGCCTGCCTTGGCGACGTCTTCGCCTATCAGCACGACGGTCTCGTCGCGCTCCATCTCCTGGGCGAGACCACGAGCGACGGCGTCGCGATAGCTCAGTTCCGCCATGATGAACCTCCGTCCGCCCATACATCTGTCATGAGGATGGACGGGTCGGGTGGGGGAGAGTTCTTCGATGCTTCAGTGGCAGCGTCGACCTCAGCGAGCGCTGCGGCCTCGATTGCATCGAGCGTCCCGGGGGCGACTCCCTGTGATGTGAGCCGCTCCCGGTAGATATCGATTGGGTCGCGCCTCAGCCACTCCTCGACCTCCGCGTCGGGTCGATACTTTCCGGGATCGGCACGGGAGTGGCCCTTGTGGCGGTAGGTCAAGGCTTCGATGAGCGATGGCCCCTCGCCGGCGCGGGCCCGCTCGTAGGAGGCCACAGCAACCTCGTAAACGGCGTCGGCGTCGTTGCCGTCGACGATGATCCGGTCGAGACCGTATGCGGATGCCCGGTCCGCTGCAGGATGCTCAACCGCGATGACGTCACCAATGGCGGTGTACTCCATATACAGGTTGTTCTCGCACACAAAGATGACCGGCAGATCCCAAACCGCGGCCATGTTGACGGCTTCGTGAAAGGCCCCGATGTTGGTCGTCCCGTCGCCAAAGAAGCACACGGAGACCTGATCCGTGCCCCGGTATTGGGCGGCCCAGGCGGCCCCGGCCGCGACCGGAAGATGAGCGCCGACAATGGCGTACGAGCCCATGGCGCCCTTGGTCACGTCGGTGAGGTGCATCGAACCGCCCTTACCTGCGCAGATGCCGTTGGAGCGTCCCATGAGCTCGCCCATCAGATCATCCATGGGTGCGCCCCGCAACAAAGTGTGGTTGTGGCCTCGATACGTGCAGTACGTCATGTCGTCGGGCTTCATCGGTACCGCAAAGCCGGCGGCGACCGCTTCCTGGCCTAATCCGAGATGCGTGGTGCCCTTCACCAATCCCTGCATGAAGAGGTCGTAGGCGCGCTTCTCGAAGTAGCGGGCACGTACCATCCCCTCGTACATTGCCAATCGGGTTTCGACCGCTGTCTCCATATCAGAGCCTCCACGCTACTTCGAGGGGATGGATGCAAAACATACTGCAGGCGGACGGGCGAGGGGAAAACGGGCGGGTGCGGCGCCGGGGTCGTGACGTGTCGTAGCGAACCGGGGAATGGCGGCGGCAGAGCCGCCACGACACTCTGAATGTCCCTTCGGCGCAATGGTTTTCGGGTTGCGAATACACCGTCAAGCCCGTATCCTTTGTGTAATCGATTATCGAAGATAGAGGATTTCGGATCGAAATGCCACTGAGGGCACTACCTCAGGGCGAACAGAGAAGGGCCCACAGTGGGAGACGGAGTCGACACTTGCTTGATCCCCGTGCGCGAACGGGTCGGATCTGTCGTCCATGCCTCAAACCTACCCCCAACCCGCCCCGCTGCCACCGTGCTCGAGTTCGGGGGTGACCGCTAGCGATGGCCACTGTGGGTCTTCTCGGTACATTCGACACAAAAAGTGTCGAATACGCCTACTTGCGTGACCGCATCGAACGGGCCGGCTGTGCGGTTCTCATGATCAATGCCGGCGTGTTCTCCGATCCCGACTACCGGGTGGACTTCAGCAGGGCCGAGGTCGCCGCGGCCGCAGGTTCCGACATCGAAACCTTGATCGCCGTGGGTGATCGGGGAGCAGCGGTGGCAACCCAGGCAGCCGGCGCGGCGGCGATCGTCGAACGTCTGTATTCCGAGGGACGGCTCGATGGACTTCTCGGCATGGGTGGATCAGGTGGCTCTTCTCTGGCAAGTCGGGCTATGAGACAACTTCCTGTCGGTGTTCCCAAGCTTCTGGTCTCGACCATGGTCTCCGGTGACACTTCTGCCTACGTGGACACATCGGACCTCACGATGATGTACTCGGTGGTTGACATAGCCGGGATCAATGAGGTTTCCGCCCAGATTCTCGACAACGCGGCCGGAGCAATCGCCGGGATGGCGCGGGCTCACGAGGCCCGCTATCCGGACGAGCGGAGCCGACCGCTCATCGGCGCAACCATGTACGGGACGACAACTCCTTGCGTCAGCGAGGCGCGCCGGTGGCTCGAATCGAAGGGTTACGACTTGCTCGTATTCCATGCGACCGGTGCCGGTGGTCGCGCCATGGAGGCGCTGATGCAGGACGGGCACCTGGCAGCCTCCCTCGACATCACTACGACTGAGATCACCGACGAGGTTGCCGGGGGGACCACAACGGCCGGCCCGGATCGGCTTGAAATGGCCGGGTCTCTCGGGTTGCCCCAGGTGGTGTCCGTCGGCGCTGTCGAACAGATAACGTTTGCACCGCCGTCGGCGATGCCGGATGACTACGCCGATCGTCTCATGTACCAGCACAATCCGTCGGTGACGCTGGTTCGGTCCAATGCCAAAGAAATGGCCCGGATAGGGCGGATGATGAGCCAGAAGCTGAACCGCGCAACAGGGCCGGTGAGCGTATTCCTGCCGCTGCGAGGCATGTCGGACTACGCAATCGAAGGTGGCGTCTTCCACGACCCGGAAGCCGATGAAGCCCTGTTTGAAGCCCTCCGAACTGGGCTTGACCCCCAAATCGAGCTCGTCGAGATGGACACGCACATCAACGATCCCGAATTCGCCGTCGCCATGGCCCGCAAGCTGGATCTGCTCTATCGGTCAGCTGGTGGTGGCGGCGACCAGGAAGATTCACCATGAGGGGCAACGAGGCCCTCGCACGGTTGCGAAAGACGCTCGAAGACGGTGGCGTGATCATCGGCTCGGGAGCAGGGACCGGTATTTCGGCGAAGTTTGCCGAAGCCGGAGGCGCCGATCTGATCATCATCTACAACTCGGGTCGCTACCGGATGGCGGGTCGAGGGTCGCTTTCCGGGCTGCTCCCCTACGGCGATGCGAACGCGGTCGTTCTCGATATGGCAGGCGAGGTGCTTCCCATCGTAAAGGACACACCGGTTCTCGCAGGGGTATGCGGCACCGACCCGTTCCGAATCATGGACGGATTCCTCGACACGGTGACCGGCATGGGTTTCGCCGGCGTGCAGAACTTCCCGACAGTCGGCCTGATCGACGGCAACTTCCGCAAGAACCTCGAAGAAACCGGCATGAGCTTCAGCCTCGAGGTCGACATGATCGAGACCGCGGCACACAAAGGTCTTCTGACGGCGCCGTACATCTTCGATGTGGATCAGGCCGAGGCTATGGCAGGGGTTGGTGCCGACGTCGTCGTGATCCATGTAGGTCTCACCGTGAGCGGGACAATCGGCGCCGAGACCGCACGCACAATGGACGATTCGATCGAAATGGTGCAGCGGCTCGGTGACGCCGCGCACAGTGTGAAGGAAGACGTAATCGTGTTGTTCCACGGCGGACCCATCGCCAACCCCGAGGACGTCCAATACGTCCTTCGAAAGACAACGGGTACTGATGGGTTTTTCGGTGCGTCCAGCGTAGAGCGACTGCCCGTCGAAACAGCGATGACAGAGCGAATGAAACAATTCAAAGCCACTACCCGGGCCTGATGCGGCTCCCGTACCTGAAAGGAAGCACTCAGATAATGATGAGAAGCAGAGATTCGGTGTCGAATAACTCGCCGCTTTTGGCCCTCCTGCGGAAAGGCTGGTGACGCGGTGACTTCGAGAACCCAGAGCAGTGCCGACCCGGTCGCTCGGAATGTTCTGAGCGAACAGGTCAAGGATCGGATCCTGCAGTGGATCCTGGAGGGTGAACTCGCCCCCGGGTCCCGGATCATCGAGACCCGGGTGGCCCGCGAGCTCGGCGTGAGCCAGGCTCCAGTGAGGGAAGCGCTGCGTGATCTCACAACGCTCGGTGTTGTCGAGATGCAGCCCTACCGCGGCGCCAGCGTTCGCCAGCCCAGCAAGACGGATCTGGTTGAAGCGATGGAGGTGCGCGCAGAACTCGAGGCCCTTGCCGCCAGACAGGCGGCGACCAAGATGACCGAGACTTGCCTCAACGAGTTGCGTGCGTTGATCGAGGAAATGCACCAACTGGCCGAAGCGGGCGATGCCCATGGCCACGCTCTCAACAACACTGCTTTCCACGGGACCGTCGTGCGGGCCTCCGGCAACAAGACACTGTTGCGCACCTGGTCGCTGCTGGAGCCGTATGCCCGCACCTATGTCACCGCCATGGTGCCCGGAACGGACCTGGTTTGGCTCGGCGACCGGCATAGCGCCATCGTTGATGCTCTTGCAGCGGGTGACCCCGATGCGGCCGCAGAGACGATGCGAACTCACGCCAGGGAGGCGGAGGAACTCGTCATGGCGATGGATGACTCGATGTTCAACAAGCCAGAGGAACCGGTCTCTGCGGAGGCCTAGTACAAGCAAGCGAACAAGCGAAGCGGCCGACCGCGGCCACAAGAAGGAGAACCGAATGTTGCAGCTCTCACAGGAGATGTCCGGCGGAAGCGCCCGGCTGCGTGTTGACGTATATGGACCGGATCCAGTGGAGTATGTCCTCGAGGACATGAACTTCCTCAATTACCGGTTGGCTGCCGTGAACATCGAGCCCGAGGTGACCCTCGCCGAGCCCGACATCGTATGGAACCAGGAGGGTGAGAAGTCGATCTCCTACGACGGCCAGAAGATGACCTTCACCGGTCAATGGGATGCAGGTCCGTTGCAGAAGGTCGTGGTCACGATGCTGGCGCTCAAGATGGAGGCTGAGGGCCTACATCCGTTCCACTCTGCCGCCGTCAACTACAAGGGCAAGACCCTGCTGTTCCTCGGCGGAGAGTCAAACCACGGCAAGAGCATGGGCCAGATCGAGGCCTGCCGCCGCGGTGGGCTGCTCGTGGCTACGGAGACGACCGTCATCGATGAAGACGGCGTCGCAGTCATGGGTTCTGAGGATGTCTTCCTCAAGAAGCGTGCCAAGGGCACAGAACGCGCCGACAAGGCTTCGCCAAACAAGGGCGTCGAGAAATTCTTCGGCTCCATGCCGACATGGGATAACTTCGAGGGTCCGACCAATGTCGACCTCGTCATCGTGCCAGCCATCGACGGCAATTACGACGGAACCACCACGGAGATGGGTGACTTTGAGGCCGGGTTCCAGACCCTGCACAGCCTGCAAAACTACTTCCTGCTCAACGAGCTACTGGCCATTGGGCATGTGATGCCGATGGTCGACACTGAAGAGCTGCGTGCCAAGCGTGCCGACTTCGTCACCAAGTTTGTTGCTCCACGGAAGTTCTACATGATCCGTGCGGCGACACCGCAGGTGCTGATGGACGAAGTCGACAAGGTGCTCTGAGAGGTAGGAATGAACCGTTTCCAGTACGCCCGGCCCGAAACGGTGGCCGAGGCGGTTGCCCTTCTCGAGGAGTACGGCGATGACGCCAGGCTCCTCGCAGGGGGCACCGATCTCGTGATCGAACTGCGCAATCGGTGGGTCGAGCCCAAGGTAGTGATCGATCTCAAGCACATCCCTGAGCTAACGCCTTCGATTACGGTGCGCGACGATGTCCTGTCGATCAGTGCATCCACGGTGATGACCGATATTGCCGAAGATGAGCTGGTGCAGAGGCACTTTCCGGCGTTGGTCGAGGCAGCTGTTGTGGTCGGGTCCGTTCAGATTCGGGCCCGGGCCACACTTGCCGGGAACATCTGCAACGGTTCGCCGGCCGCAGACACCTCCCCACCCCTGCTCGTCTACGACGCCGTGGTTGTCATAGCCGGGCCCGAAGGGACGCGGAGGACACCGGTCGACGATTTCATCGTGGGACCCGGAAAGACGTCCCTGGGTCGCGGCGAACTTGTGACGGCGGTCGAGTTGCCAATACCCCAGCGTCCGTTTGGCGCGGCCTATACGCGTCTCACCCGACGTCGCGGCACCGACCTGGCGTCGATTACTCTGTGTTGCGGTGTAGATACCGATGGCCATACCCGGCTTGCTTACGGCAGCGTTGGTCCCCGAGCCTTTCTCGAGATCGACGACACCGGGACCCTGGCGGATCCGAGCGTCTCGATCGAAGAGAAGGTGGCTCCGCTGGACCAGCTGTTTCACCGGGCGAGTCCCTCACCGAAATCACTCCGAGCCAGTCCCGACTACCGGCTGGCCATGCTGCGAGTGCTCGGGGCGCGGGCGCTGGAGACGGCTCTCGGCCGGCTGACGAAGGAACAGGTCTGATGAACGAGACTCTCACAATCAATACGACGATCAACGGTCGTTCCCGCTCTATCGAGGTCGAGGTAAATCACACGTTGCTCGACGTATTGCGCGACGAGGTCGACCTCACCGGGACCAAGGAATGCTGCGTAGTCGGCGAATGCGGCGCTTGCACCGTCATCATCGACGGGCGGCCGATGAACTCGTGCCTGATGCTTGCGGTCGAAATCGACGGCTCTGAGGTGACGACGGTCGAGGGGCTCGAGATCCACGGAGAGCTGAACGTGCTGCAGGCTTCGTTTCTCGATGAGAGCGCAGCCCAGTGCGGATTCTGTATCCCCGGGCAGCTCATGTCGGCAACTGCGCTGCTGCACGACAACCCGGATCCGACCGTTGAGCAGGTCCAGGAGGGGCTTGCCGGCAACCTGTGCCGGTGTGCCGGCTATGAGCAGATCACCAAAGCGGTGCTCGCCGCAGCGAAAGAGGCGATGCGATGAAGAGCGTTGGATCCTCCCCGCGGCGGGGCGGCGGATTGGGTCGGGTAACGGGACATCAGCAATACCTGGCCGACATCAAACTCCCGGATGTACTGCAAGTGAAGTTGGTCACCCTTCCCGTTGCTCGGGCGAAGATCAACTCGATCGACGTGACCGAAGCGGAGGCCCTTCCCGGCGTGGCCTTCGTGATGACTTCGGCAGACCTTCCCCAGCCGATGCCACGTTTTGGCCCCCAATTCCAGGACCGCCCGGTGCTGGCCGATGGCGAGACCAAATACCACGGCGAGGCCGTCGCCGCCGTGGCAGCCGAGACGAAGGAAATCGCTGAGGAGGCTGTTCGTCTGGTCAAGGTCCACTATGACGAACTCCACGGCGGTGTCTATTCGGTGGCTGAGGCGCTGGCTGATAATCCGCTGCTGGTGCAAGATCCGAAGCTGCGCGGCGACAGCCCGTTGGCTCACACCAACATCATCGACGAGAAGCACTTCGGTTGGGGTGACATCGATTCCCAGGAATCCGATCTGATCGTCGAGGACACGTTTCAGTTTCCGATGGTGACCCACTTCGCCATCGAACCCCATGGTTTCATGGCGGCACCGGACGGGGACGGCATCGAGATATGGAGCACAATCCAGCATCCGTATCTTCTACAGAAGATAATGGCAAAGCTGCTCGATATGCCGCTTGCGATGGTGCGCGTCCACGCTCCCGATCCAGGCGGCGGGTTCGGGGGTAAACAGATACCCAAGCTGGAGCCACTCATTGCCTACATGGCCTTGCGTGCTCAACGTCCGGTGCGGCTGATACTCACACTCGACGAAACCTTCCAAACGGTACGACGTTCATCTGCCGAGGTGCGCGTCCGGCTTGGCTTCACCGAAAACGGTGTGTTTACTTTCCAGGACATCGAGACCAACTTTCTGGTCGGAGCTTATGTCGACATCGCCGATCGCGTGGTTTCGAAGTCGAGCTACTCGGCAGCCGGTCCCTACAGCGTTCCGGCGGTGAAGATCATCGGCCGAACGATCGTCTCGCACACGACTCCCTCGACCGCCTTCCGCGGGTTTGGCATCCCCCAGATCAGCTGGGCTCGCGAGTCGGTGATCGACGAGGCGGCTCTCCGTCTCGGCGTTGACCGTCTCGACATCCGGCTGCGCAACCTTGCCCGCTACCGGGAGGAATTCATTCCGCTCGAAGAGGCAGACGGTGACTGGGAGCAGACCGTGCGAACCGCGGCGAAGCGCATTGGATGGAACGATCCGTTGCCGCCGAACCGCGGACGCGGCATAGCTTGTGGGATGAAGTCCGGCCCGACGACTGGGCTTTCGTACTCCACTGTCCGTCTGCTCTACGACGGTAGCGCCATGGTCTATGCAGGTACCTCCGACATGGGCCAAGGTGCTCGGACCGTGTTTGCCCAGATCGCATCGGACGAGTTGGGGGTACCGCTCGAGAACATCGCGGTTGTGATGGGCGACACCGCAGTGGTCCCATATGACCAGCAAACATCCGCCAGCCGCTCGTCGGTGCTGATGGGAACCGCCGTGCAGCGGGCCTGTCAGGACATCCAGGGCAAGGTGCTCACGATGGCGACCGAGCTGTATGGGATCAACGAGGACGCCGTCAAGACCGTGGGAGGACGGCTGCTGCTCCCGGATCGCGAAGTGACCCTGACAGAGGTGATGCAGGAAGCGCTGGCGCCGCTCGGTGGCGAGGTCATCGGAAACGGCGAGATGCGCAAGGAGAAGGATCCGAACCATCCGCTTGGTGGAACCGCGGCCTTCTTCGAGTTCAACTGCACGGCTTCCGAGGTCGAGGTCGACATGGAGACCGGCCACGTGACGTTGATCAAGCACGTCACCGTTGGCGATGTAGGCAGATCGCTCAACCCGAAGCAGGTGACAGCTCAGGACGATGGCGCCGCCATTCAGGGTCTGGGTCACACGTTGATGGAGCACTACATATTCGATGACGCGGGGCGAGTTAGGAATATCGGAGCTATCGACTATCGGATCCTCACCAGTATGGATCTGCCGCTCGAGATGCACAGCGAGAGCATCGAGAACGCCGACGGCCCCGGTCCGTATGGGATCAAGGGCGTGTCCGAGGGAAGTCTGCTGGTGACGGCGCCTGCCGTGGGGGCTGCGGTCCGCGAAGCCACCGGGAAAGTGATCCGAGATCTGCCTCTCACGCCGCAGAGGGTGTGGGAAGCGCTTCAGGAGGATGAAAATGGATCCTGAGAAGGAAGTTGGTCCCGTTAGGGATATGCCTCTCGAGCAAGTCGTTGAGGCAGCCAAGATGATCAAGACGGGCAAGAACTACTCGTTGTCGGTGCCCCGGTTCACCGGCATGCCTCTGTTCCCGGGGCATCCGCCCTTCCAGGTGGTCAACTACCGGACCCCACCAGGGATCATCGCAGGGAACGTTGAGCCGTGGGGTCCGCCAAACGAGGTGAATCTCGGGTACATGGCCGAGTACCTCATGGCCTGCTCGCACTCAGGGGCTCATATCGATGGTCTGGCTCACATGACCGTCGGTGATGACAACCATTGGTACGGCGGTGGCAACACGACCGATCACATGACCGACCATGGGCCCAACTTCGGTGACGCTTCGAAGTTGCCCGCGTTCTTCACCCGGGGTGTCCTGCTCGATCCGCCCACGTATCGCGGCATCGATGCACTGCCGGCCCACGAGCCGGTGAGCGCCGATGAGTTGAAGGCCGTCGCCGAGTCGCAAGGCGTCGAGATCCGGCCGTGGGATGTTGTATTGATCCGCACCGGGTATCTGAAGTACTGGCCGGATGCAGCGAAGATGAACGAGCATCTCACTGCGGGTCCTGATCTCTCTGCGGCCGAGTGGCTGCTCGAGAGTGGTGTTATTGCCACCGGCACCGACACGGAGACCTATGAGGTCATGCCCACCCCGGATCGTGGCTCGCCGGCCAATCCGCAACCAGTTCACACGAAGCTGTTGATCGAGAATGGCATCTACCTGCTCGAGAGCATCTACCTGGAGGAGATTGCTCGCGAAAAGATCTACGAGTTTGCGTTCATAATGCTTCCGCTGAAGATCACGGGAGCCACCGGTTCGATGGTGGATCCGCTCGCAGTCATCTAGAAGGGTGCCGACCAAGTGCAGTGCAGGCTCGCCGCCGTGCCACAGTATTTGACTGTTGATCAGACCAAGAGCCGAAACCAGCAATGTTCGGCACACTGCTCGGAGACTGCTGAGCAAATGCCGTGCGGACTCGCTCGGCCACACGGTCACAGGCGCCGCTGCGAGGCCAAACTGACTTTGTTCAACAGGTTCCTACACCGACACCGGGAGAAACCATGAAAGCTCTGGTCGTATCAGAGCCGAGCAAATTCGCCATCGAAGACATCCCGAAGCCGGTGGCTGGGGAGAACGAAGTCGTTGCCCGGGTGCGCGCCGTGTCCATCTGTGGCACCGATGCCCATCTGATCGCCGGCCATTATCCGGACTTCTGGCCGCCCAGCTTCCCTTTCACCCCCGGCCATGAGTGGGCGGGCGAATTGGTGGAGGTCAGCCCGGGTGCGGCGGCGCTTGGATGGCACGTGGGCGATCGGGTTTGCGGGACTTCCCACGATGCTTGCGGGTTCTGTCAGAAGTGTGTTGAGGGCCGCTACAACCTGTGTGAGAACTACGGGAACATGGACGTCCACCGTCAGTACGGCCATAACTATCAGGGCTGCTACGCCGAGTATGTGCTTCACGGTGTCAAGTCGATCTTCCGTCTTCCGCGGGAAATGGACTTTGCGACCGGGGCCGTTGTCGATCCGGCATCGATTGCACTCCACACCGCCAATCGCGGGGGAGTGCGTCCCGGCGATACGGCTGTGGTGTTCGGCCCTGGGCCTGTTGGCCTTCTGGTCGCGGATGCTTGTCGGCTCCGCGGGGCGGCCCACGTGATCGTCGTTGGCCGCGGGCAGCGACTCGAGCAGGCGGCGGCGATGGGCAACGAGACCATCGATTTCGAGGCGACCCATCCCGTTCCGGAGATCCTCGAGAGAACAGATGGTCACGGAGCAGACGTCATCCTCGATTGTGCGGGGGTTGCCGACACGTTCCAGTGGTCGATACCGGCGCTGCGGAAGGGTGGTCGCATTGCGGCCGTCGGGATTCCGGTACAACGTGTGGATCTCGATTTCCAGGAGTTTGTCCTGTACGAAAAGGAACTGGTCGGGGTGCGAGCGACTGCCGGCGAGATGCGTCACGTGCTGCCGCTGGTCGCCAACGGTTCGATTCGGGCCAAGGACCTCATCACACATCGTTTTTCGCTCGACGACTTCGCCGAGGCGCTGGCAACCTTTAATGAACGCAGGGACGGTGCGATGAAGGTGATCGTCGAGCCGTGAGGATTCTGGTTCTCTGTGCCGGCAATATCGGCAGATCACCGCTCGCCGAGGCGATGCTGAAGCATTCGCTGGCTACTGCCCTCGGGGTCGGCGAGGGCGAACTCGCGGACACCGGGGTCACGGTGTCGTCGGCAGGGACGGCGGCCCCCGAGGGACACGCGGCGTCGGGACGCGGGATCGCATTTGCGGCGGAGTGTGGTCTCGACCTGGGTGGTCACAAGGCGACTCAGATGACCCCAGAGGCGGTGGCCGCGGCGGACCTCATCTTCTGTATGGACCGGCAGCAATTGGCGGCGGTTGCCGCTCTGGATCCGCCGCCGTCGGGGGAGGCCAGGTTGCTGGCGGGGGAGGGGATCGAGATTCCGGATCCCCACCATCACGACGACAAGTTCTTCCGTGACGTTGCGGCTCGCATTGAACGAGCAGTTGCTGAATGGGTGCCGGAGCTGGTCGATCGGACCAGAGCGCCGCATACCGGCACCATCCGGCGGCCCAATGAATCCGGGACTTTGTGAGTTGACCGGGACGCACTGGAGCCTGTATCCTCACATATAATCGATTATCGAGGATGGAGTCGCTGTGACGTTCGTTTACGCTTTCGACTACTCGCACGGAGTGCCGCTGCGTGAAGTTGCCTCGCTGATTGGGGGGAAGGCGGCAAACCTCGGGGTGATGTCCCGAGAGCTCCGTCTACCGGTCCCGCCGGGGTTTGCGATCTCGACCGCCGCATGCCGGCTATACCTCGAGAACGGCTGGCCGTACGGTCTCAATTCGGAGATCCGCGACCACATCACCCAACTGGAACGCACCGTCGGTCGCGGCTTCGGGCACGCTCAGGATCCGCTGCTGGTGAGCGTGCGGTCGGGTGCCCCGATTTCAATGCCCGGCATGATGGACACGATCCTGAACCTGGGCCTGAACGCAGAAACGTCGGCCGGCTTGAAGGCTTTGGTCGGGGATGACTTCGTGGCCGCATGCACGAAGCGCTTCACCGATCAGTACCGGGAGATCGTGGGGATTGCTCCGCCGCAGGATCCATGGGGACAGTTGCGCGGTGCGATCGAGGCCGTGTTCCGGTCGTGGAACAGCCCGCGGGCGCGCAGCTATCGGGAGCGTGAAGGCATCTCCGACGATCTGGGGACCGCGGTGATCGTCCAGACAATGGTCTTCGGCAATCGGGGCGATGAATCGGCTACGGGCGTCCTGTTCACTCGAAACCCTGCTACCGGGGAGAACGTTCTGTACGGCGATCTGATGTTCGACGCTCAGGGCGAAGATGTGGTCGCCGGCACTCACCAGACCGAGTCGATCAGTGTCCTCGACGAGCGGATGCCGGAGTTGGGGGCCGAATTGCGCGGCTACGCCGAATACCTCGAGCGCCACTACGCCGACGTCTGCGACATCGAATTCACTATCGAGCAGGGCAAGCTGTGGATGCTGCAGACCCGCATCGGAAAGCGCAGCCCGCAGGCCGCGCTGCGCATCGCGGTCGAGATGGCAGAGGACGAGGAGTTTCCACTCGACCGAGCGCAGGCTGTGGCCCGGGTTGCCGGTCATCTCTCCGATCCGCCCCTGGCACCTGCGGAACGAAGCGA
This sequence comes from uncultured Acidimicrobiaceae bacterium, assembly GCA_947258985.1. GTDB lineage: Bacteria > Actinomycetota > Acidimicrobiia > Spongiisociales > UBA5794 > JAAETI01. Next base: position 44,222 of record CAMYKI010000009.1, on the reverse strand, counting down.
AGATGCGATTGCCGTTGCCAGCGGTCTCGGTGCATCGCCAGGTGTTGCGGTTGGAGAGATTGTCACCACGCCCGAGGATGCGGTGGTCATGGCGGAAGCCGGCAAGACCGTCGTCCTGGTCCGCAGGGAGACATCTCCCGATGACGTTCACGGGATGGCCAAGGCGGCCGGGATACTCACCACCACCGGTGGGTTGGCCAGCCACGCCGCGGTTGTCGCCCGTGGCTGGGGCATCCCTGCGGTCGTCGGTGTCGCTGGTGTGAGAGTCGAAGGCGATACCGTCACTATCGGCTCAGAGACATATCGCAAGGGCGACACGCTGACCATCGATGGCACAACAGGCGAAGTCTTCGTCGGAGCCATCTCGAGCGGCGCTGAGATCGTCCCCGAGGCGGCGAAGCTGCTCGAGTGGGCCGCTGATCTCGGAATCGAAATCGAGACGTCTCAGGACGACAGAGAGGGAGAGGATGTCGTGAGTGACGAAGGATCCGCAGCAGAGCTAAGCCGGGAGTCGATCATCCATGTGATGTTGATCAAGGGCTTTGTAACCCCCAATGACCTGGCGCCAATCCTGTTCACAGCACCAGAGACAGTCAGCGCTGAGCTCGATGGTCTCGTTGCCGGTGGGCTCGCCAACTTGGTCGGCGGGTCGGCGCTCGCGGGCATGTTCCAACTGACCGAAGACGGCAAAGCTGTGGGGGCCGAGGGCATTGCCGCGGACGGCGAGAAGTGGGGCGCGGACAATGCGGCCAAGGCACTCGATGACCTGCTGCCCCTAGATCACCGGATGAAGGCCATCGTCACGGATTGGCAGATGCGCGAAGTGAACGGTCAGCAGGTGCTCAACGATCACACCGACGGGACGTACGACGCTGCCGTCCTTACCGAATTTGCGGCACTACACGCCGACGCCGTGACATGGCTCGGAGAACTGTCTGCCGGCCTCGAGCGGCTCGGCTCCTATGTAGCCCGGCTGGATCGGGCGGCGGCCGAGGTTGCCGGGGGCGACACCAACTACCTGGCCTCGCCCCGTATCGACAGTTTCCACAATATCTGGTTCGAGCTGCACGAGGACCTGATCCTCCTGGCCGGACGAACTCGCGAGGAAGAGGTCGCGGCCGGCCGGGCGTGACCACCAAAACGCTTCTTGCGTAACTGACGCGAGCATATTGGCGGTCAGTTGCACCGGAATACAAAGGGAGAAGCAGATGGCCGATTCTCCGGGCAGCGATGCCGGCGCAGAGGGTTACTTTGACACAGATGACACCGGTGCTCTGCCACACGGCGGCTCAATCGTGCACATGGACGACCTGGATAGTTACGAGGTCGCCGCAGGGCTCTTCTTCCGGCCCGTGTTTGCCGAGAACGTGTCCCTCAACTTCGTGACGTTTCCGGCTGCCAGCGGGTTTCCGACGCACGTCCACCCGGAGGAGCAGGTGAGCATCGTTCGCGAGGGGGAGATGGAATTCACGGTCGGCAATGAGACGCGGATGGTGGGCCCGGGCGACGTCATCATCATGCCGCCGAACGTCCCTCACTCTGGCCGCACTCTCGAGACGGGCTGCCGGCTCATCGACATATTCGCCCCGCCACGTACCGGCATTCGCGATGTGATCGCCGGAGCCGACCCGGTGAGGGCGGCTGCCGTGGACCGCTGGTGGTACGCAGGGGGCGAAGCCGACTAGCCCGGTGACCTCACCCCGGGATCGGCGGTCTCAACGGTCCTTGCCAAATCGGCTCTTCGCTTCCTCGCCGGTTCGTACGTGGTGCGACACCGCATGATCGATCTGGGAGAACATATCGCCTCGCTTCAAGTAATCCCAGGTTGCCCAAATGCCAAAAGGCAACGCAGCAAGCGCCAACCAGATGCTCCCCATCCACAGGAGGACCAGAACCGGAATCCCAACAACCAGCCAGAAGACCACGATTGCGATGATCCGGCCCCGCTTCGACAACGGCTTCTCTGTGCCGTAGACCATGACATCTCCCTAGGTCTACCTTCATCATGCCCCAGATACGTTGACGTAGCCAGGCAGAATCGTTAGGCGACCACAGGCTCGAGAGCTTCCGCAAACGCCTCGAGATCGGTGGGGTCGAGGGGTGCGCCGAAATGGGCGATGACATGGCCGGCCCCCGCTGTCCGATATTGGGCGATCAGTTCTGCGAAGGGACCAGGGCCGATATCGGTCTCGGCCTTGACCGATACTGCGATCTCGTTCGGGTCACGGCCGACGGCGTCGCAGTGTTCGTGGAGCACTTCGATCAGTTCCGCCAACTCGGACGGTTCTCCACCCGGGAAATTCCACTCGTCTGCCCAGCGGGCGGCAATTTGCAGCGTTCGTTTGCGGCCCTTGCCACCGATGATGATGGGCGGACGCGGCTTCTGTATCGGCTTGGGGTTGCACATCGCATCGGTCAGCTTGTAGTGCGCCCCGTCGAAGTTGATTCGCTCCTCGGTGAACATGAGGTCGATCACCTCGCAGGCCTCTTCGAGCCGATCGAATCGCTCTCCCCAGGGCGGGAGATCGAGTCCGTAGGCGGCGTGCTCCTCTTCGCTCCAGCCTGCCCCGAGGCCGAGTTCGAGCCGCCCGCCGGAGGCGATATCGACTGTGGCGGCCATATTGGCGAGCACCGCGGGATGGCGGTGTGTGTTGCCGGTCACCAGCACTCCGAGCCTGATGCGCTCGGTGAGGGCTGCCAGATAGGAGAGCGTCGTCCAGCCCTCGAAACAGGGACCCGTCGGATCGCTGAAGATCGGATAGAAGTGGTCGAAAGTCCATCCGCTCGAATAGAGGTCGATCTGATCGGCCTCGACCCAGAAATCCCGCATCGGGGACCACTCCGTGTGTTGGGGTCGCGTCTTGAACGAGACTCTCACTGTTCTGCTCTGGCCTTGGGGAACGGCACGTAGATGCGCTGTCTTGCGTCAAAGCGCAGGTGCCGGGTGTATCCGGCGGCACGGGCGGCGGCGATTGCCTCGGCCATACCCCACGCCGCATCGGACGGCCGATGCGCGTCCGACGCCAGTGTTACAGGGACGCCGGCATCGTGGAACATCTGGAGGAATGCCGGTGCCGGGTAGACCTCCTTAGCGGCCTGGCGGAGACCGGCGCTCGACACCTCGACCGCGGTGCCGGTAGCAACCGCGCCCCGTACGACGGGTTCGTAGAGATCGACCGGGGGAGGAGTGATGTGGGCTCCGGCCCGTTTGACGAAGTCGGCGTGGGCGAGCACGTCGACCAATCCGGAAGCGGCGAGCATCGCCTCCGTCTGAAAGTAGCGCTCGTAGCCGGCCCGAACCCCGACCCTGGCGAACTCGGCGAGGCCCTCCTTGCGATCCGGCCACCAGGCGCCGACCCAATGCACCGAACCGATCAGGAAATCGAACGGGTACGGCGCCAGGAGAGCCATGATCTTCTCTTCGGTTCCCGGCTGGAAGTCCACTTCTAGACCCAACTTCACCGGGAGTCCGCGCTGCTTGGCGTCGAGTACGACCTCCACGTAGCGAGCCAGTGACAGGTTTCTCTCTGTCCGAACGATCTCGGCGATTTCCTCGGCAAGCAGCGGGTTCGGGTCGTCCTCCCACCACCGACCGAGGATCAGTTCAGATTCAACGCACCGGTAGAGGTGCTCCGTGAAACCGACCTCGGCGCAACCTCGCTTCAGCGCCGTTTCGACGTACTGGTCGATGTAGCCGGGCGGGTACTCACCCATCGGCGGTGCGTCGGGCTCGGGATGGTGCGGATGTAGATGCAGGTGGTAATCACTCATCGGTGCCTCTGGTTGCGGACGTACAGAATCAGGCTTGCGGCCACCAGCAGGACGATCGTGCTGAACCACCATGCTGCGGTGAAGGAAACTCTATCTGCAATGAACCCGAAAATGGGCGGTCCCAGCGCGGCGCCGATGTATTTGCCCGTCTGGGTGATGCCCGAGGCGGTAGCCGGCGCCTCCGGATTGTCTTTCACGATCGCAAAGGTGAAAAGACCTGCCCAACCCCAGGCCGCGGTGAATGCGAGCATTGCTCCTCCATACAGGCCGGCCTCGCCGCCCAGGTTGAGCAGCATGATGCCGATGGCCCCGGCGGTGATCATCCCGGCTACGGAAGTCAGATCGGCCGTGTGCCGCTTGTCGATCAGTAGCCCTGCAAGCACGCGCGCCGCCAGACCGGCGAGGCTGCCGAGCGAGAGCATCAATCCGGCGGCACTTTCGGTGAGACCGGCTTCGACCGAGTAGCTGACGATGAACCCGCCGAGAGTGTCGCCGCCACCGGTACCCAACCCCACGGCAACCGAAAGAATGATCAGCAGCGATAGGGGAGTGGCGGGTCGCGGTTTCCCGGCAGATGGTTCCGTAGGAAGCGGCGGATTCAGGGTATAGGTCCGTTCGTGTTGCGGCACCGCGGCGATCGCCACCATGGCCAGGAGAACGCCGGCGAAGAAGCTCCAGCGCCATCCTGCAGTAAGCGCAATGGCGGGGATGGCCAAGCCCGCGAGCAACGCAGAGGCGGGCACGGAGGCATGGCGCAGCCCGAATACGAAGCCCTGCTTTTCCGGTCGCACGCAACGGGCCACGGCGAGGTTGGAGGCAATCTGGCTGAGGGCACTGGCGAGACCGCCGAACACCAGAAACGCCGCAAAGGTCAGAAGCGATCTGCCGAACAGGCCCATTCCGCCAAGGCTGATCACGGCGAAGGCTCCGGCGAGTCGCAAGCTTGCTGCCCAACCCGCTCTCTCGGCTAGTTGTCCTGCCGAGGGCGACACCAGCGCAGCCGTGCCGAAGAACACGCCGATCAGAACCCCGAGGCCGGTCAGCGAGAGCCCAACATCGGTGCGGATCTGCACTGCCGATGCCGCCAGCAAGAACCCCGGAAGCATCCCGACCGTCGTGGTCAGGAAGGCGGGGACCACGGCACGCCACGCAATCGGATGCGAGGTGTGCCCGCTTGGCGCCGGAGTGCCAGCAGCCGACACGTCAGTCGCTCCGTCCGTCTGTACCTGAAGCGACCGGCGACGAACCCTCACTGTCGGTTGCAGCTGGTGCTCGGGCCAAGATTGCCGAAAACAAGAGTATTCCGATGACCATGGCACCTCCCGCGACATAGATGAGCCACTCGGGTCCGTGAGATTCGAAGAGTCGCCCGACCAGCCACGGGAGACTCATCGAACCGGCGCTACCACCGACGAGAAACACTGCAGTGACGTGGCTGGTCATCGGAATCCGCTCACTGGCAAAGTTGATGCAGCTAGCGAACATAGAGGCGATGGCCATGCCAAACCCGAACGTCCCAATCCAGATCGACCACGACCACCCGGATGCAATCTGGATGAGAATGAGGCTCGACAGTGCCCCGATCAGATCGATCTGCAGCATCGTTGCCGGACGCAACCGTCGCGACAGCGGAATCGCAACCAGGCGGCCAAACACCAGGCCGGCCCAGAACACTGAGTTCAGAATTCGGGCCGTGGTCTCCGCCCCCACACCCGTTTCCTCGCCGTAAGAGAAGATCCACCCCCCGAAGGAGAGCTCCGACCCAACGTGGAGGAAGAACAAGAAGGCAAGCGCTCCAACAAACCAGGCGTAACGGCGAACCACGTCGAACGAGCCGCCCGCCGCGGCTTCTGCAGGGCGATCGGGGCTGGCTGTTCGATAGACCCAGAGTGCCGTCGGAATCATCAGCGCGGCGAACAGATAGAAGGCGTCGGTGGCACTGCCCGTCGCAACTGCGAACCGATCGATGATCAGCGGCGACAGCACCGCGCCGATCCCGAAAGCAAGGTGGAGCACGTTCATATGAGGGGGGACCTCGCGGCCGAAGAGCCAGATCAGCAGCGTGTTGCCACCCACGTCGATCAGGCCGATCGAGATGCCGATGAGGCCCAGAAGCAACAACAGCATCCACAGGGAGCCTGCCAGCGGAATCAACGCCGTGAGCGCCGCCATGGATATAAGGGAGCCGGCCAGAACCGTCGTCCCCCGGAGACGCTCATAGGCCCTGCCCGCCGCCAGCGATCCGGCGATATAGCCGAGCGAGTTGGCGGTGAACAGGATTCCGATCTGACCAAGCGTGGAGCCGACCTGGTCGGCCAGAACGTCGAGTGTCGGCCCGATCGAGGCCAACATGAAGCCCTCGATCAGGATCGCCGCATACAGTGCGTACGCGACTAGCAACCGCGGGTCACGCCGCGCTCGCTCGGAGGTCGGTGTTTGGCTCAGATGGCTGCAGTCAGTTTGTCGTAGAGCGAGCCGGCGTTGTAGGAGTTGATGTAGTCCATCATGTATTCCTGGCCGATGTCCACGGGGTAGCGATCCTTGAAGTGAATGCGTTCGACGGTCTCATCGCGCGACCATCCCTTGGCGACTGCCACCGCAACCGCGGTCTTCCACTCCATGAGCATCGACCGCTGCACATTGAGGTACTGCAAGGTGGTTACCGGACCATGACCGGGGACGACATGGTCAACATCGAGCTCGCCGATCCTTTCGAGGGCAACCAGCCACTCGTCGACGTTCGATGTCATCAGCCAGGTCTGGCATTCGCTGAAGATGGTGTCTCCGGTGAAGACCGCTCTTTCTTCGGGCACATGAACTGCGACCTGTCCCGGGGTGTGACCGGGGGTGTGGAGCAGCTCGAAGGTATGCCCACCGACCCGCAGAGTTAGGTCGCCGGTGAAGACGATCTGACCCTTGTTCGGGTCCTCGTAGTAGACGTCCCGGTCGGGGAAGATCGCTTCGCCTTCCGGGTCATCGGTCGGAAGCGCTTCCTTGGCGTATGCAAACGGGTCCAGTTCTGGTCCCACGACCATGAAGTTGTCGTAGACACCCTGGTGATGGACCACCTCACCGGCACCCTTGAAGTAGTAGTTGCCAAAAATATGGTCGACATGGTGCTCCGTGTTGATGACGTAGCGGATCGGACCATGATGCTCGGCATCTTTCCTCATCTGCACTGCGCGGGTTGGCAGCTGGGGAGTGTCGATCACGACCACCCCGTCGGACGTGGTCACGTAGCTCGGGTTGCAGCCACGAACCTTGGTTTCGGTGTAGATATTGCTGGTGACGTTCTCCATGAGTCTCCTGCCTATTGAGTGGCCGTAAGCCCGCCGTCGATGCCGAGAATCTGCCCGGTGACGAACGACGATGCTCCCGAGGCGAACATGATGACCGGACCGACCAGGTCATCGGTCTGGCCGACCCGGCGCAGCGGGATTCTGGCCTCCACCCCGGCCTTGAAGTCCGGGTCATCGAGCAGCATCGCCACCTGGGGAGTGTCGACGAACGTCGGAGAGATGGCGTTCACGGTGATGCCGTACTTGGCCCATTCAGTCGCCCATTGCCGGGTGAGGGAGCTGACCGCACCTTTTGCCGCAACATAGGCGGAGTAGCCGGCATTGATTCCAAGCGAGGCCCGCACCGACGAGATGTTGATAACCCGGCCGCCTTCGCCGCCGGCGATCATCGCCTTGACCGCGGCCTGGGTAGGCAAGAGGGTCGCGGTCAGGTTGATTCCCATGATCCAGTCCCAGGCATCGTCCGGATACTCGTGGGCTTCGTAGAGGACTTTGCCTGCCCCGCCACCGACGGCGTTGACGATGATGTCGAGCCTGCCGAACTTCTCCATCGTCTCGTCGACCGCACGCTCGGAGTCCTGACGATTGGTGAGATCAGCTGCAATGGCGAGCGGTTCTTTGCCCTCGCTACGCATCAAGCTGCAGGTTCTTGCCAAACCATCACCATCGCGATCCACGATGGCCACCTGTGCACCCGCTTCGCACAACCCGGCGCCGATGGCGGAGCCGATGGCGCCGCTTCCGCCGGGAATGAAGGCGACTTTGCCCTCCAGGCTGAACATTTCGGTGTTGCTCATCGGGTCCCTCTCTGTACTCGGCTGTATTGCCTCGTGGCTACCGGTGGGTGGCCACGAACTCGCGAATTGCATCGGCCACATGTGGTGGCGAGATGCCGTATTTGTCGAGCAGGTCTCCATCCGGCCCGGATTCCCCGAAGACGTCCTGCAGGCCATGACGCTTGACCGGCATGGGTGCGAACTCGGCGAGAGATTCGGCGATCGCACCACCGAGCCCACCGATAATGGTGCCTTCCTCGGTCGTGACGACCAGCCCGGTCTTCTGCGCGGCGGCAACGACGGCGGCAACGTCGAGTGGCTTTACCGTCGGTACGTGCACCAGGTGAACGTCGATACCGTCTGCGGCCAACTTCTGCGCCGCCTCAAGGGCGCGCGATGTGTGCGTGCCCGTAGCAAACACCGTTACGTCGCTGCCGTCGCGTACCGTGACGGCCTTGCCCAGTTCGAACTTATGGTCGTCACCGAAGATGATCGGCGTGTTGCCCCGGTTTAGTCGGAAGTACACCGGACCGTCGTACTTGATGACCGCTTCGAGCGCCGACCGGGTCTCTACCTCATCGACCGGGCACACGACCACCATGTTGGCCATCGCCCGCATGATCGGGATGTCGTCAAACAGCAGATGGGTCTTGCCGGTCATCCCGGCGAGCAGGCCGGCGTATCCGCTCATCAGCTTGACGTTCAGCTTGGGCTGGGCGATTAGTACCCGTATCGAGTCGTGCGCTCGGGAGGCGATAAAGGCGGAGAAAGTGCTCACAATCGGGATCAGGTCACCGACGGTGGCCATTCCCGCCGCCATGCCGAGCATGTTCATCTCGGCGATACCGGTCTGGTAGAACCGCTCCGGGTAAGCCTGCTGGAAGATGTCTACGCGGGTCGAGACCGCGGTATCGCCATCGAGCACGACGAGTCGATCGTTGTCCGCGGCGAGATCGGTAATGGTCTCACCCATTGCCACCCGGAGCGGCTTGCCCATCGTCATCGTCGTCATGCCCCACCTCCATTGGTCTCGCCCAGTTCCTTCATAGCCAGCGCAAACTCCTCGTCGTTTGGCACTTTGCTGTGCCACATGAAGTCGCCCTCCATGAACGAGACTCCTTTGCCCTTGATGGTGTGGGCAACGACCGCGACCGGCTTACCCTCGACCTTCTTAGCTTCGCCGACGGCGTTGAGGAATGCCGGAATGTCGTGGCCGTCGACCTCGATCACGTGCCAATCGAAAGCACGCCACCGATCGGCCAATTGGTCCCCGAGGTAAGGCGAGATGCGATGCTCGTACGAATCGCCGGTCCATCCGGTCTGCTGCAGTTTGTTGTGGTCGATGACCGCGATGATGTTGTCCAGCCCGTAGCGAGCTGCAACGTGGGCGCCCTCCCAGACGATTCCCTCGTTGCACTCGCCGTCGCCGACCATCACATAGGTGGTGAAGTCGCGACCGTCGGCCCTGGCACCCAGTGCAATGCCGAGGGCTGCCGCAAATCCAAGTCCGAGGGATCCCGAGGACATGTCTACGCCCGGGGTAACTGTCATGTCGGGGTGCCCCTGCAGCCGTGAGTTGACGGAGTCGAATGTCAGCAGCTCCTTGACGGGGAAGTAGCCGCGCAGCGCCAACATGGTGTAGAGGGCAATCGAGCTGTGTCCCTTGGAGAGCACGAAGCGATCGCGGTCCTCCCAGGTTGGGTTCTCCGGATCGACGTTCATGACGCCGAAGTAGAGGGCAGCCAGCATGTCGGCTGCGGAGAAGGGGCCACCCACGTGGCCGCCACCGGCGTGCCGAACCGCCTCGAGGATGCGGACCCGGGCCTGGCGGGCGTACTCCGCCATGTCTTCCGGTGTGTATACCTTCGTTGCTTGCGTCATGTAAGCGATCCTCCTAGTCCTCGTATGAGCCCGGCACGACCGGGGGAGAGAACGACGTGACCATCGTCAGGGTCTCGGTGCCGTCATTGACGGTCTGATGGTGCTGACCGACGGGGATGTAGACAACGGTGCCCGGTTCGAGGTCAACGGTGTTGGCGGGGGAGACGAGCTTGCCCGTCCCCGAGACTATGTAGATGACTTCTTCCTGGGTCGGATGGACATGGCCCTCCGGGGCTGATCCGGCAGGGAACTCCGAAAAACCCACGGTGATGTTCTTGGACCCGGTGACTGCGGGCCCGACGTAGTGGAGCCAACTGCGGCCCGGGAGATCGAACACCTCGGCCTCTTCCTTCTTGACGGCCTTGAGTGGTTCCACGAAGCGCCTCCTTGGGCCAGCCTGTTCAACGCCGTGAACAGATCATCGATTATCGAGTATTCAGGATAGTTGGTTGCGGGGAGTTCGGTCAACCTCGTGTTGAGGGTCGGACTTGCCTTGTATTTGCTGAGGATTCGCTGCTATCCGCTACAGCGATGCGACCATTTTGTCCCACGTCGCTGGGTCGGACAGTGCCGCCAATCGGCCGACTGAGAACTCCACCTGCTTCATGCACGTGTCGTGCCAATCTCCGCTCTCGATGAACGCATCGTGTTGGGAGGGAATCGAGATCTCGTAGTCGATCAGGTCGCGGCAGTTGTGGCTGCCAAATTGGTCTCGAAATTCGTCCATTACCTTCATGACGATCTTGCGAGCCGTCGTCTTGGCTTCACGGTGGTCGTCGATACGTTCGGCGGCGAGGCGGCCCACCGCCATTGCCGCGCCCGAGATTGCCCCGCAGACACCGCCGCTGTATGCGACACCTCCGTTGAGCGCCATGGCGGCCGACGAGTCCTCGGCGTCTTCGAATCCGTATACCTCCTGAAGAGCGACCAATGCAGATTCGGCGCAGCCGTAGCTGTTGTCGTCCCGCAAGAAGAGATCCCTGGCGAGACGGGTCGCGTCAGCGGCGGCAGGATCGCTGGGTTCGGTCACGTGTCACTCGCTTCTATGCGATTTCCCTCATCTTGGTGACGACGGCGGCGCCCATCTCGTCCGTGCTGTGCGAGCCGCCCATATCCTTGGTGCGTACCTCGCCGGCGCCGAGAGTCGTCGCGATGGCAGTTTGGATCTGCGTCCCGGCCTCGATCTCGCCGAGGTGTTCCAGCATCATCCGCACCGCCTCGATGGTTGCGATGGGGTTCACCACTCGCTTGCCGGTGTACTTGGGGGCCGAGCCGTGGATCGGCTCGAACATCGAAGGGAAGTCCTTCTCCGGGTTGACGTTCCCGCCTGCAGCAAAACCCATCCCTCCCTGAAGCATGGCGCCGAGATCGGTGATGATGTCGCCGAAGAGATTTGATGCAACGACCACGTCAAACCAGTCAGGGTTCTTGACGAACCACATCGTGAGAGCATCGACGAGAGCCATATCGGTCTCGACGTCGGAGTAGTCGGCAGCCACGTGATCGAATACCTCGTCCCAGAACACCATTGAGTAGTTGAGGGCGTTCGACTTGGTGCAATTGGTGACCCGGCCGGCGGGTGAGCCGCCGAGCTTGTTTCGCTGCCGTGCCATCTCAAAGCCGTAGCGGATAGCGCGTTCGCAACCCTTCCACGTGAAGACACCGGTCTGAAGGGCAACAGCGTCCGGGGTGCCCCGCTTGAAGATTCCACCGTTGGATGAGTATTCGCCCTCGGTGTTCTCCCTGATGACGAGAATGTCCACGGTCTCCGGGTTGGCGGTTGAGATAGGGGAGTACACGCCCGGATAGAGCTTTATCGGCCGGAGGTTGACGTACTGGTCGAACCCCTTGCGGATGGCCAGCAACATCTGGAGCGAGATGTGGTCGTCCACTTTGTTGGCATCGCCAATGCAGCCAAGGAAGATCGAGTCGAAGCCGGAGAGGGTCTCGAGAGCGTCCTCCGGCATCATGGCGCCCACTTCTAGGTAACGGTCGCACGACCAGTCGAACGTCTCCGTCGAGACGTCGAAACTGTGGATGTCGGCTGCGGCCTCGAGGACCCGAACCGCCTCTTCAGTGATCTCTCCGCCCACTCCGTCACCGGGGATGAGGGCTATTCGATATGACGCCATGTGATCTCCTTGGAACGTTCCAATGCCTCTGCTGCATTATCGACACAACTGCACTGAAGCGCAATCAAGAACGGTGGCAGCGGGAACCCGCTGCCACCGTTGCTTGCGCTAGTTGTGTCTGACTATTCGTGGCTCACCAGGTGCAGACGTTGTTCGCGTCGCACTCTGCCTGCACCGCGATCTGCTCGATAATCTCGAGCGCGCGATCACCGTCGAGCGGAATCGGGTCGCCAACACTGCCGTCGGCATTGAACGGGGTGTACGCCCGGGCAACGTCGTTGACGCCACCATCGGTGTACGTACCGGAACCGGTAACCCCTTCATAGTCGACGTCGCTGCCTGCCCTGATCAGGGCGAGACAGTCGGCGTACGTGTAGCAGACCTCCCCTGGGGGTGATCCGACCGTTTGCATGGCCGGTGCCCAGGAACTCGCGGCGTACGACCCGCCTGCCTCGACGGCAAGGGCCGTCTGGACCAGGAGGTCATACGTTGAGAAGTGGTACAGATCGGCTGCCGGGCCGAACTCTGCTTCGTTCACCGAATCCCACAGCGGCTGGAAGAACTCCCATGCAGGCGAGTCCTCGTTGGCCGAGAAAGCGGCAAAACCGATACCTGCCTGGGTACCGACGACATCGCCGCCCAATGTTCCGATGAACTCCGGCTGGATCCAGCCGGTCTCACCGATCCAGTTGAGCGACAAGCCCGCCTCGGCGGCTGCCTTGATCAACGTGGCCGACTCAACCGAACCTGCCTGAACGATGACTGCGTCTGGTGCCAACTCGGCGATCCGCTGTGCTTCTGCCGTGTATGACGGCTGCTCTGCCGGAACGTCGATGCGGTCTAGCAATTCCAAACCGATAGCCGCAGTGGCCTTCTCCGCCGCTCCGGCGGCGAGCTGGAAGCCCTCAACCTGAGTGGCGAAAATCACCAGCGTTTTGGCGCCAATGTTCTCGGCATGCATCACGCCGGAGATACCGAGACCCTCATCGAGGCCCTGTGCGCGGAACAGCGGCTCGTCCGGCTGCCCACCGAGATTGCCGGGGATCGATCCACCATGGACCGTTGGCCCCAGCGGCGAGTCGTTTTCGGCCCATTGCTCGATCATGAAGTCCCGATAGGTCCGATACCCGTGAGCGATGCTCACGATGATCTCAGCATTGTGCTGTTCGAGACAGGTACGAGCGGCCTGTGCTTCGCCGGGCGTCCCGAGGTCTTCACCGTAATACTCCCAGGTCCGGCCTAGTGGCGGATCCAGGTTGATCACCTGTTCGATCGGGAACTTGACGTCAGCCGTCAATGACGGGCCATAAGCTGCGAACTCGCCCGTGAAGTAAGCAAGCTCACATACCGGGACCGGCTCGCTGCTCGCCGGCGCTGCGGTTGTCTCGGCCGCTGCTGCGGTTGTCTCGGTCGGCGCTGCGGTTGTTTCGGCCGCTGCTGCGGTTGTTTCGGTCGCTGCTGCGGTTGTCTCCGATCCCGAATCGCCGTCGTCGCCACATGCTGCCGCGATCAAAGCAAAAGCAAAGATCACAGCCAACAGCGGTAATAGTCTCTTCAATTTCCTCATATGTCTTCTCCCGTTGCGTCGCTTCCTTGCCTAATGGCCTTTCAGATCCGGTAGCCCTCCTTGAGCTGGTCGGTGGTCAGCTCTGCTGCGTCCTTGACCGCAAAGCTTTCCCCGAGACTCAGCACCATGACCCGGTCGGCCACTTCGAGCGCCTTCGTGGCGTTCTGCTCGGCCAGGATGATGCTGACTCCCTTGTCCTGATGAATCTCCTGAATCTTTTCAAAGAACATATCGACGTAGAGGGGGGATAGTCCGGCTGTGGGTTCATCGAGCAGCAGCAGGGCGGGGTCCTGCATCAGCGCCCGGCCGCAAGCGACCATGCGAGATTCGCCGCCGGACAGTGTCCCGGCCATTTGCCCCTGCAAGGCCTCGAGGTCGGGGAAGAGGTCGAATACCTCGCGCATCCGCTCCTCGGGGGATCGCTCGCCAATCATGCCGCCCACATTCAGGTTCTCCAGGACGGTGAGCTCAGGAAAGACTCCACGCTCCTGGGGGACATATCCCATGCCGCGCGCTGCCGTCTCGAACGCCGGGATGGCGCTGACGTTGTCGCCTCGAAACACGATCGACCCGGATGTGAGCGGGACGAGCCGCGCCAGTGTGGCCAAAAGTGTGGTCTTGCCCGCCCCGTTGGCTCCGAGCACTGTGAAGACCTCGTTGCCGACATCTAGATCGATGTCCTTGAGAACGGTTACCCCGTGATAGCCACTGCGGAGACCGCTGGCTTCGAGCATCCTTGGGCCGGTTGTCTCAGACATGCCCTTCCCCCAGATACTTTTCGATCACGGTCTTGTTCTCACGGATCTCTTGCGGACTGCCGTGCATTACGACGTTGCCTTCTGCCATGAAGTGCACATCATCGCTCAGATTCCAAATTACGTTGAGGTCGTGCTCGACAACAACCACCGAGGTCCCTGCGGCGGCAAGGTCACGGATGGTCTCCATCACCTTTTCGGTCAGGTCTTCCGGCAGACCGGCTGTTGGCTCGTCCAGCAGCAGGAACTTGGGATCGAGTAGCAGGCAGCGGATGATGTCGAGCAGCTTCTTTTCTCCTGCCGAGCCGGCGAAGCGATAGGGATCGCCGAGATCGAAGAATTCCATGTACTCGTGGATTCGCGCGACGTTGGCGTCGTAGACGCTCTTCTCGGCAAGGATGCGGTGTGGTTGCTCGTACCTGTGTTTGGCAACGGCGAGCAACATCGAATCGAGGATGGTGAGCTTATCGAAGTCCATAATGACCTGATTGCTCTTGACAACACCGTGGGGCGCCATCCAGTGCGTCGGCAGGTCGGAGATCACAACGTCACGATCACCGTTGGCATTAGACAGGGTGATGGTCCCGCTGTCGAGCGGGGTCGAGTGCATGATCATTCGCATCAGCGTGGTCTTGCCGGCCCCGTTGGGACCGATCAATCCTTCGATCGGATGATCGCCGAGTGTCAGGTTATCGATGTCAACGACGACGCGTCCGTTGAAGCTCTTCACCGCGTTTTGGATCTGTATCTGGGGCCGAGTCACGGTCGCCACCTGCGTGTCATCCACCATGCACCCTCCGCATCAGCTTGTCTCTTCGCATGTCCCCAAGGATCCCCAAGGGCCGGAAGAGAAGGACGGTGATCAAGACGGCACCGAAGACAATCTGCTTGATGTTCGGAATCGCCTGGCCGTACCACTCCCGGGGGAAGGGCAGATAGCTCTGCACGATGATGTCGAAGAACCCGATGACGAGGAACCCACCTATCACCGCACCCCATGCTCTAGCAGTTCCGCCGATAACGAGCGCGACCATTGCCGCCAGGGTGACGTCGATACCGAGATTCTCCGGGGCCAGGAAGCGCTCCATTACTCCGAACAGTGCACCGAGGAGACCCATCCCGGCAGAACCGACGGCGAAAAGCCACAGCTTGGCCCGGAACGCCGGCTTGCCCAGGCTCCTCGCCAATGGCTCGTTGCCGCCGATGCCGATGAGGAGACGCCCGTAGGGGGTGCGGTGCACCCACCACACGTATAGGAGTATGAGGGCGACCACTATCGAGACGATGATGAGCCAGAGGAACTCATCGGCCTTCACCGATCCTACGTCATAAGGGAACCTGAGTCCGCCAAGCCCGCGGGCGCCTCCGGTAAGGCCGTCCTCGGTTGTTGCGAGGATGGCCACGGCGGTGGCGAAGCCGAGGGTGCCGACGAGGACCCCATCTTCGTCGAGGTCGGCTATGAGCCAGCCGACGAGCAAGCCGGAAAGGCCGGCGACAAACGTTCCGAACGCTAGGGAGATGAGGAACGCCCAGAAATCGCCGAACGGCCAATCCACTTTGGTGAAGAGGACGCCAAACGAATACATCCCGATGCCGAAGAAACCAACGACGCCAAAGTTGGCGATCCGGGTGAGCCCCAGCTGCAGGTGGAGCAACAAGCCGAGCCCAACGATGACTACGACCGAGAAGAGGCCGGAGATGAGAAATGCGTCTAGCCAGTCGAGATTCATGGCTACACCTTTACCGTTTCCGCAGCCCGCTTGCTGCGCCACTTCAACAGAACCACGAAGGCGACGATGAGGGCAAGCTGGGCGTACAACACCTGACCGAACTGGAGAGTCATTGCGGCCAGGGCGATTCCGGTGAGGGCCCCCGTGATGATCACGCCGCCGAGCCCCTTTCGTCCGCCGACAACCACAACGAGGAATATGAACAGGAACTGTCTCCAGCCGAGGAGCGGTGCCACCGAGGAGCTGACCCCGTAGAAGGCTCCCGCCATGCCTCCGGCGATGCCGGCGATGAACCAGATCAGCACGGTCACAAACAGGGGCCGGATCCCGCTCGCCTGGGCCAGATCCTCGTCGCTCGCCAGCGCCCGGATCTGGAGCCCGAAGCTCGACTTCTGGATGAACAAGTACAGGATGAGGGCGAGAACAGCAACGCTGGCCACCGCGAGGATGCGGAACGACCCGACGCCGACGCCGAGCACGCGGATCGTGTCCGGCGGTGGTACCTCGAAGAACCGGACCGGGTAGCCGAACACGAACTGAAGCGCATGGCGAAGGACAATGGACAGGCCAAACGAGATGATGATCATCTCGAGGCCACCGACGTTCAGCATCTTTGCAGGACGGAAGATAGCGAAGTACGTACCGACGCTGATCACGCCGGCGAGCAGTCCGGCCGGAATCAAGACCGTGTAGAAGTTGAGATCAAACGTCGTGTTGACCCACATCCCGAAGTAGGCCCCGAGCGTGATGGTCTCGGAGTAGGCCACGTTGATGAGACCGGTCAACCGGTAAAGCAGGGCGAAGCCGATGGCCGCAAGAATTAGGGGGGCGTGTTCGGTGAGACCGATGACAATCGAATCGCTGATGAAGTCGAGCATCAGAGGATTCCTACGGGGAGGGTTGTTGACGTTCTAGCGATCGGTTGGCGGGGACATCGTTCTCGGGTGAGATGGGAATCGACGCGATCCGGTAGAAACCCTCTGATGGTCCTCACACGTCCGTCCTTCCCGCAGTCGTACCGTGTCCCCCTCTAATTGATAATCGATGATAGATGGTGCGGGTTCGGGACGTCAACCTGATCCGGCGTTCCGGGTCAGCCCGGAGGCTGGCAGACGCCGCACCACCAGAGAGTTCGATTCGCCATCTCTTCTCGCGAGACAGGGCCATTACAACGTCTGCAGATCTGCTGATCGCGTTGGTACACGTAGAGTCCCGCCCCGTTCCTTCGTGGCCCCGGTCGAACTCGGGACCGGGCAACCGTCACGATGCGGCCTTCGGCCAAACCCTTCTCGAGCATCGTCACGCAGACGGCCCATAATTCCGCCACCTCGCTGTCGGTGAGGCTGTTCGCCGGCGTATGCGGCGAGATGCCGGCGACGAACAGCGCCTCGGAGCGAAAGATGTTGCCGACCCCGGCGATGACACTCTGGTCCAGGACGGCCGCACCGATCGGGATGCGGCGTCGTGCGAGGTTGGATGCGAACACCTCGACCGTATTGCCCTCGGTCCCACTCTTCAGCGGATCAGGTCCGAGCCGATCCAGGATCGCCTGCTCGGCCCACGGCTCCACCAGTTCGCACACAGAGGGCCCCGCCAGATAGATCGTGTTGCCTCCTCCCAGCAAGGTGAGCCGCGTTGCCGGAGTCGGCGGCGGAGGCTTGGCATCGAAGGAGCGGAACTTGCCGTAGAGACCGAGATGAACGTGAAGCGCCTCGGCCCGCTCGAATCGGTAGAAGAGGTGCTTCCCGTGAGCATCTACATCGATGAGCTTACGTCCATCGATACGTCGTGCCCCGGCGCCGAATCGCCCCTGGGGCGACGTTGCCCGAACGACCCGACCTGCAAGCCGATCGCGGTGATCGAGTGCGTACCGGTGGATGACATGCCCTTCCGGCATCTACTTCTACTCCTATACGAATACGGTCGGCAAACCCCTGGGAAGATACCGCGTGCTCGGGATAACGTCTCCGTCTCATCCAAGATGCCTGCGGTGCCGAACCCTACCTACACAATTTATGAACTCTCAGCCGCCTCTCCCTCCCGCCTGGTCTAAGGAATGCGGACGGCGCTACTTCGGGTCACCTCGAAGTTGCTTACATCCGCATCTGTAGTTCGGGTTCAAACGGCTGAGACCTCAAGAGCGGGCCCTTCCCATGACGGGCCCGCTCTTTCAATTCCGCCGATGTAACACGCATCGAGTTCGCGCTCTAGATTGGCGCGATCAAGCCGAGGAGCCAGCATGACTGCGCCCGGCGGCGTTCGATAGAGACGGACCGCTAATCCCGCATTCAAGGAAGAGGTCTACACCGCGGCGGGTTGGGACGTATCGTCATGACGGTCTCCGGGACTGTGATGAAGGCATTCTTCTTCACGGCAATTCTCATCGTTGGCGCGGTGATGGGATGGTCGTTTGTAGAACCCGATGCCTCCGGCGCCATCGTCTGGCCGTGGTGGAGCTCGTGGTTCAGCCTGGGCGCCTTTGTGATGGCCCTCATAACGATCACGAATCCGCATATCGCCGCCGTGACGGGTTCGATCTACGCGCTTCTGTAGGGGATGGCGATGGGCGCGCCGTTGGCCGTCTACGACGCCGCATCGTGCTGCAGGCGGTGATCGTCACCATTGCCATCATGGTTGCGGTCCTGGCGCTGTATCTGCTTGGCGTCCTGCGCGCTACCCGGCGGTTCACAAAGATGGTCATCATCGGGACCGCGGGCATCGCACTTCTGTACCTGTTTTGCGTTCATTCCCTCCCTGTTCGGCGTCGATGCGGTGTTCTGGTCCAAGCCCACTTCGGCCGGTCTCTTCTGCGCTCTGGTCGTCGTTGCCATGGCCGCCCTCAGTTTTGTGCTTGATTTCGACGCCATCGAGAAGTACGTCGCGGCGGGTGCGCCCGAGCAACTGGAGTGGCACGCCGCTTTTGGCGTTATCCTCACACTCGTATGGATCTACCTCGATGTTCTGAGAATTATCGCCCTCAGCCGTTCCCGCGATTGATGGCGCTGCACCGGCTTCAGTCGGGATCCCCGCGATGACCGAGGTTGATCCACTCCATGGCCGCGTCGGCAAGCTGGCCAATGCCATCGCTGCGCTGGTTGTCCAGACTCTCGATCTGCCCGGACTGGTCTCCGAGATCGACGTGCCGGCGATCGTCGATCAGATCGACATTGCCGAGATCATGGACCACTCAGATCTCGAAGAGATCTTGCAAGATTTTGACGTCGATACGGTTCTCGACAACGTCGATATCAACCGGCTGGTCGGCCGTGTAGATGCCGACGCCCTTCTCGCCGGGGTTGATGTCAATGCGCTGCTGGATCGGGTTGATGTCAATGCGCTGCTTGACCGGGTGGACGCCAATGCCCTGCTTGACCGAGTAGATGCCGATGCGCTGCTGGATCGGGTTGATGTCGAGCGGCTCATCAACCGGGTGGACATAGATCAACTGATGGCGCGGGTGGATCTGAATGCGCTGATCGATCGGCTGCCGCTGGATGAAATCGTGCAACGTGCCGGGATTCCCGAAGTGGTCTCCGACAGCACCAGCCATATGGTGGCGTCATTCATCGACATGTTGCGCCGGGTCGCAGTTGGTGTTGATCTGGTGATCTACCGGTTCGTGCAGAGGGTTATGGGCCGCGATCTCAAGGAGCTCCCCAACCGGCCGGAGTTGCTTGCGGACGGAGAAGGCTCATGAAGCAAAGCCGAATGGACGTCTCGGGAGACTACGCCGGTGCGGTAACTCGGCTTCTAGCGCATTGGGTCGACATAGCTCTTGCGGGGTTTCTGTTCGTCGGTGGATCAGTCGCCCTCGACTACGTGCTGAACAGAATCGCCGGGATCGAGACCACTGTCTCTGAACCGAGTCTGTGGCGGGGTATTGCGGCGGTGGTATGGCTCTTTCTCTATTGGTGGGGTTCGCTTGCGTTGACCGGCAAGACCCCGGGTAAGGCCCTGCTGGGTCTGCGTGTCCTCAACCGGGAGGGGGAGAGTCTCACCGGTTGGAAGGCTGCGGTCCGCACCGTGTTTCTTCCCGTGAGCTATGTGCTGTTCGGCGCCGGGTTTCTCGGGATTGTCTTAGGGCGGGAGCGGCGAGCGCTGCACGATGTTGTGGCCGGGTCTGCGGTGGTCTACGACTGGGGGCCGCGAACGGCCGAATTACCGTCGCCGATATCGGCTTTCCTCGAGGATCGAGCCGAGCGGGAATACGAAGTCGTCGACGACTCCTAGCCGGCCCATTCCCGAACAAACCGTTCCAGGCGCGGAAAGACGGTCTCGTAGTAGTCGGAGGGATCGTCCCGCAGGTTGGCGACGTAGTTGACAAACATCAGCGAACGGGCTGCCATGAAATTCTCCAGCTCGCCGTCATAGGTAGCCGGCCACGGGGCGATCTCGTTGTATCCGGCCTCGAACGCGACACGTAGATCCCGGTAGCCGGGATGGTTTCGTTCGTAGAACAGCGTGGTGGCCACATCCTGAACCCGATGGCCCCAGGTGACGTCCTCGAAATCGAAAGCGGTGAGATTCCCCCGATAGTCATGAACGTTCCAGGGGTGGAGGTCGCCGTGGATCAGCTGGGCCTCTTTCGGATCCAACTTGGCGAACGCCGCCTCGACGGCGGTCATGGCCAGGCCGAGGGTCTTGCGACGCCCGCCGTCGAAGTGGTGGGCCATGTCGGCGTCGAAGATCACGACCGGGTCGACTTCTTCCGGCCAGTAGAAGACGCGGTCCCAGGTCAGTGGCTGGTGCGGGGGCACAAACCCGGCGCCGTGGAGATGCAGCCCGGCCGCCAATCGGCCGAGGGCGTGGTAGGCCGACTCACTGAGACGGTTGGCAACGGGGCGACCCTTGATCCAGCGAAACACGACGCAGCGCCGCGTCCCGGGCACATCGGGTGCTTGGGCATAGGCGTAGGGCCGTCCGTCGATCGTGTAGATGAAGCGGGCGACGGCGAGATCCGTGTCGCGGGCCAGTGCCTCCAGCCAGGCGAGTTCGTTTTCGACGTCGCCATCGCTGTGATCCTGGTGGAGGTCGATGCGGAGGGCGAAGACATCGTCGGCTGTGTCGACCCTGAAGATGACGTTGGTGAAGCCGCCAACCAGGCGGAGACGCTCCGGCTCGATCGGAAAGCTGCGCAATGCCTCCATTGCCAGCGGCCGTAGGCGCCGTATCTGGCCGGCCTCCGTCAGTTCATCCCACGGTTTCATGGCTGCGGAGGGTACTCGTCGTCAAGGATTGCTCTGGTGTCGGGAGCCTGCCGACTGGGGACGACGGCGAGGTGGTCGTCGATCCAGATCACGTTGACAATTGCGTCGTAGTGAACCCGAATTGTCTCCTCGGTGAGGACCTGTTGCGGGGTGCCGGTTGAAACCAGTTCCCCGTCGGACAGCAGCGCAAGCCGGTCGCAGAACTGGGCTGCAAGGGTCAGGTCGTGAATTGCCGCAATGACCGTCAGGCCGCGGGACCTGCGAAGCCCGTCGATGATTTCGAGGACCTGCTGCTGGTTACCGACGTCGAGTGCTGAGGTCGGTTCGTCGAGCAAGAGTATCTCGGTCTCCTGAGCGAGAGCCCGTGCCAGCACCACGCGCTGGAGTTCACCGCCGGAAAGCGTGTGCATGTCGCGGTCCATGAGATCCGCGATGTCGAGCTCCTTGACAACCGAGCGAGTGGCATCGACGTCGTGTGTTCCTTCCGACGCGAAGTAGCCGATATGCGGGGTGCGTCCGAGCAGCACATATGAGAAGACATCCATGCCGGGTGGAACAACCGGCCGCTGCGGAACGAGGGCGAGGTGCTGTGCACGCTGAGTCGGCGAGACGGCTGCCAGATCGAGCCCATCGACGCTCGCAGTACCGAAGGAATCGATCACTCCCATCACGGCGTTCAGCAGCGTCGTCTTCCCGGCACCGTTTGGTCCGATCAACCCGACCCATTCCCCGGCGCCGATCGTCAGGTTGACGCCCGAGAGCAATACCGATCCGTTGACGGCAACTCCCAGTTTGCGAACCGACAACCGTGGTTTCATATCACCCTCCGGGACGTCCGCAGGACGAGGACGAAGAACGGGGCGCCGAGGAAGGCGGTTACCACCCCAATGGGTATCTCTGCAGGGGCCAGGGCGGTGCGGGCGACGATGTCGGCCAGCACCAGGAATGCTCCTCCGAACATGGCCGACAGCGGGAGCAGGCGTCGGTACGACGTCCCGGCTACGAGTCGCACCGCATGAGGAACGATGATTCCGACAAATCCGATGAGGCCGGCAACCGCAACCGCCGCCGCAGTTCCCAAGGTCGCTGCCGCCACTACAACCAGGCGGGTGCGCCCGACTTCGAGCCCGAGCGCGGCGGCTTCCTCATCGCCAACAGCCATTACGTCTAGGGCTCTGCGGTGGAGCAGGATGGCCACGACGCTCACCGCCACATAGGGAAGCACCAGACGGACTTCATCCCAGCCCGTCGTTGCCAGCCTTCCCAGGATCCAGTCGTATACCTCGCGCAGTGTCTCGGCATTGCGCTGCTGCACGTATGTCTGGATGGCGGTGAGAAAGGCGGCAATGGCCACGCCCGCCAGGATCAGCGAGGTCACGGTTCGGCTTCCCCCAACCGTCCGGCCCAGCCCGTAGCTGAGCAGTACACCGGCGATCGCACCGACGAAGGCCGCGAGGGGTACAAGTGGCAATGTCGAGTCAGTGCTGCCGCCCGCAACGATTGCAAGAGTTGCCCCAAGTCCGGCTCCAGCCGCAACACCCAGCAGATATGGGTCGGCCAGCGGATTTCTGAACACGCCCTGGTAGGCGGCGCCGCTCATCGCAAGTGCGCTGCCTACCACCACTCCGAGAATGACCCTGGGGAAGCGAACGACCTCGAGTATCCCCATCTCGCGTTCGGAAAGATCTGTGGCGACATCCAGCCCGGGTACTTGATCGAGCAACGCTCGAATCACCTCGAAGAAGCCAATGTCGGCCGGACCGACGGCCGCTCCCGCAACGACCGCTGTGGTCAGCGCCGCGGATGCGGCGAGCCACCATGGCCAGCCAACGCGCGGTGCGCCCGGGTCGAGAGAGGTCGCCATGTCAGCTTTCCACGAGCGCTGAGCTTGCCTGGGCCACCGCACGGACGTGATCGACGATACGGGGCCCCCACCGTGACGAGATATCGTCGTTGAGTTCCACAACAGACCCGTTTTTGACCGCGGTCAGCGTGTCCCAGCCGGGACGTTGAGCGAGTGTTGCCGCGGACATGTCACAGCAGATGGTGTCTGCCAGGAAGATGAGGTCGGGATCCTGCTGGAGGATGTATTCCTCGGACAACTGGGGATAGCCGAGTGATTCATCGCCTACAGCATCTGCAATGTTCTCGAGACCCATCAACGAGTAGATGTGGCCGATGAAAGTCTCGCTCGTCACCGAGTAATAGCTGGCATCGAGTTCGTGGTAGAACGTCGGCGGCTCCGACTGTTGCGGGAGCGAGGCGATGAGGCCATCGATCTCGGTCTTCATGTCCATCACGAGTGCGTCTGCTTCTGACGTGTGACCTGTAGCGCTTCCGAGTGTTTCGATCTCGGCATAGACGTCGTCGAGTGTTGTCGCCGCCGGAAGGATCAGAACCGGAACCCCGAGCTCGGAGAGTGTTCCCATACTGCTGCCATCCCAGTCGCCGTCCGTTACGACGAGGTCCGTGTCGTACCCGATGATGGCCTCCACGTTTGGTGAGAAGCCGGTGAGGTCTGTCACCGGTGCCTCGGGCGGATAGTTGGAGAACGCATCGACGGCGACGATCTGCGCACCGGCACCTATGGCGTACAGCATCTCGGTGTGAGTGGCCGACATTGAAACGATCCTCACCGGTCGCTCCGGGATTTCGATGTTGCCATTCGCCGCGGTGACTGTGACCGGGAAGACCGGCCCGTCTGCGGTTCTGATCGACGGGTCCGTAGTTGTCGACGAGGTGGTTGTGGTCGTCACAATTGCTGTGGTGTCCGCCGACGCCGCAAGATCATCGGGGGCGGAGTCACCGCAGGCCGCCGCAAGCGCGACCGCGGCCAGCGCGACCGCCAATCTCCTGTGAAACAAAATCATCCTCCGCTCAGGAGGATGAAGGCTGTTGCCGGCCGGGCCGACGACGTCTGCCTTCATCCGAGGCTCGTTCGTCGCCGCGCCGTCAGGCGTCCTGGCTTACCCATGCGGGATTCACAGTTGCGGGACAGCGCCGGATTCTCACCGGACTTCGCTGCCGTCGCGGCTGCATCTCACGATGCACAGACACGGTAGCAGCACAGTTCTCGTCGGGCCGAGCCGTCACTTTCTGGGCCGTCGGTCGGGCCGGATGACGGGAGCAACGGTACCTAGAACCGCACGGCGAAACCGCGGACTCCAGGATCGGGCTCCACCTCAGCGATATCGACCGAGACGACCCGCGCCGCCCTGGGCCCCGTCTCGAGAAACGCGGCAAAGCGGGTTACCGCGTCATCAGAACCTTGCGCCCAGGCCTCGACGCTGCCGTCCCCGCGATTGCGCACCCACCCGGAAACCCCAAGCCGCCGTGCTTCGCCTTCGGTCGAGTAGCGGAACCCGACTCCCTGGACCCTGCCCGTTACTACGGCTCTGATCGCCGTAGTGTCGCCAAACGCAGGGTGTCGCGAGTCCATCTCAGATAATGATGGTCGCCGGGAAGCGAAAGAGTCGAATCGGGTCGTATCGGGAGAACGACGCCTTCTTCAGGACCAGGTCTACTTGCTGGGCTGCAGTAGTGATACCCGGAATCGCCGGGAGCAGGAGTCCGGTGCGTCCTCCGGGCCCTTCGACGAGAACCCCGTATGTCGACGGGTCCAGGTCTTCGAGATTCTGCACCGGTTCGGTGTCTCCGAGCAGGTAAACCGTGACGTGCAGGTCGTCGACCTCGCCGTCCGTCAGCGGGGGAAAACGCGGGTCGGAGAAGGCCGCCGCCACTGCCGAGTGCGCTATCTCGCGGGCAAGGCTGCTCTCCCGCGGTCTGTATGAGCCGACGCAACCCCGCAACGGTCCGTCGACCTCTCCCTCAGGCGGCGGTTGGTGCAGAGACACAAAGACACCGGTCGGGGGAGGATCGTCGCGGTGGGGTTCCGGATCGAGAACCTCTCGATGCGCGAGGTAGTGGCAGATCGCCTTCTTGGCGAGCGCTACGTAGCGGTGTTCAGGATCTGCCACAACACCTCCAACCTATTCGCCGTCCGCTCGACTGGGAAGGGGGAACATCTGGCGGGCGGGTAGTCCCAAGCGTATCTTTGGGGTATCGCAAATATGGGAGAGAGCATGACAGTTCGTCATCCCGCCGTTGCCGGTATGTTCTACCCGGCCGACCCCGATCAACTCGTGTCCGATCTGCGGCATCTCCTTGCCACAGCCGACGTCGTTGAGGCGGACTTTGCGGTGAAGATCCTGGTTGTACCCCATGCCGGCTACATCTACTCCGGGCCGATCGCAGCTACCGCATATCGCTTGCTGGCCGAAGTGGAGGGCTTGCGCCGAATTGTGATGCTGGGACCGTCGCATTTTGTTCCCACGAGCCGTCTCGAGCTGCCCGGTGTCGATGCTCTCTCCACTCCACTGGGGACCGTCGAGGTGGATGTGGGTGCCGCTGCTGAGGCACTGCGACATCGCCTCGTCGGTGAAAGTCGCGACGTTCATCGGCGGGAGCATTCACTCGAGGTGCAGCTCCCGTTCCTCCAGATAGTCACTCCCGGGGTGCCGGTGCTGCCCCTTCTGACCGGCTCGGTCGATCCGGTCGCCGCTGCCGATATCGTCGAGACGCTGATGGACGGCACCAGCCTTCTTCTGGTTTCGTCCGACCTGTCTCACTATCTCGACGCGGCCGCCGCTCGCCGGCTCGATGGCGAGACCGTGGCGGCTATGCGTCGCCTCGACCCGGACGCACTGGGCCGGGAATCCGCCTGTGGCAGAACCGGCGTTCAGATCGCACTGCATATCGCCCGCCGTCGCGGATACCGCGTTGCGGTCCTCGATCTGCGCAATTCAGCAGATACTGCCGGGACCCCCGATCGGGTAGTTGGGTATTGCGCAGTGGCCCTTGGGGCCTGATCTCACGTGGCTGTGTCGGCCAAGCGCACCGGCTGCCGCCGGGACCCCCAATCGCCGGGCTTCGGATCGAACACTCCCGCGCACACAACTCCGCAGCCGCGGCAACGCCCGGCTGCGTCGAGTTCCCATGCGCCCAATCGATACCAGTCTCGTTCGATCAGAGTCTCTCCGCAGGCATGGCAGTACGTTGTCTGCCCGGTCCGGTCCCGGACGTTTCCGGTGTAGACATAGTGCTCGCCATTCGCCAATCCGATCTCGCGCGACCTGGTGAGAACCTCCGGCGGAGTCGGCGGCCGATCGCGCATCTTGTAGTCAGGGTGGAAGGCAGTGAAGTGATGGGGTACGTCAGGGCCCAGATTCTCAACAACCCACTTGGTCATCCTGCTGATCTCATCTTCTGAATCGTTGAGCCCGGGAATGAGGAGTGTGGTTATCTCGAGCCACACCTCGGTTTCATTGGCGACATACTCGAGAGTGTCGAGGACGGGGCGGAGAGAACCGGCGCAGGCGCGGTGATAGAAGTCATCGCTGAATGACTTGAGGTCGATGTTGGCCGCATCCATGTGCTCATAGAACTCGCGGCGTGGTGTGGGATTGACGTATCCGGCAGTCACCGCCACCGTCTTTATCCCCGAAGCCCGGGCGGCTCGGGCCGTGTCGATGGCGTATTCGTGGAAGATGATCGGGTCGTTGTAGGTGAAAGCAATGCTGCGGCATCCCAGCCGGTCGGCGACCTCTGCAATTCGGGCCGGCGTGGCCTGGTCGGCGAGCACGTCGTATTCCTTTGCCTTCGAGATATCCCAGTTCTGGCAGAAACGGCAGGCGAGATTGCATCCAGCCGTGCCAAACGAAAGCACTGCAGTCCCGGGAAGAAAGTGATTGAGGGGCTTCTTCTCGATGGGGTCGATGCAAAAGCCACTTGATCGGCCGTAGGTCGTGAGGACGACTTCGTTGTCGATTCGTGCTCTGACGTAGCAAAGACCGCGCTGGCCCTCGCGCAGCTTGCACTCGCGAGGGCAGAGGTCACATTGGATCCTGCCGTCGTCGAGACCATGCCAGTGCCTAGTTGCCACAACCGATCCCGGCGCACCGAGGTCTTTGCGACTCACAGCTGGTTTGGCGACCGATCCCGGCATTGGTCCACTCCTCAACCCGAGCATACGCAAGGCACGGAGATTGCGCTGGGTATGATTCTGTTGTGACCGACAAGCTGCGTCTCGCCCTCGTGGGGGTCGGCCGGATGGGAGCGTTTCACGCCCGGACCCTGGCCCCGTCTCCTCTCATCGACGTCGTCGCGATCGCCGACACCAATGCGACTGCAGCCGCAGCACTGGCGGCGGAGTTGGGGGCGGCAACCTTCAGCAACCTCGATGATCTGGCCGACGCCGAGGACATCGACGCATGGTTGATTTCCACGCCGACGACAACCCACCCCGATGTGGTCCGGGCGGCCTTCGCTGCAGGCGTCCACATCCTGTGTGAGAAGCCGCTGGCGCTAGACCCCGCTGAGAGCGATGCTCTCGGAACGCGCGCTGCGAACCTGGATCTGGTGCTTCAAGTTGGCTTCTGGCGACGGTTTGCACCGCCCTGGGCAAGAGCGAAGGAACTGATCGATGCGGGGGCAATCGGTCGACCGCTCATGGTGAGGCTGTCGCAATGGGATGCGGACCCCCCGCCGGCGAGCTTCTGCGACCCCGTCAGCAGCGGTGGCCTTGCCGTTGATTGCGGCGTCCATGAATTCGATCTCGCCGAATGGTTCACCGGATTGCCTGTGACGAGTGTATCGGCACGCAACCTGCCACTCGTCGACGAAACCCTTGCCGAAGTCGGCGACGTCGACAATCTCATTGCCGTTCTCGATCTCCAGGGTGGTGCCGTGGCGACGGTGGATCTCAGCCGCAACTGTCGTTACGGGGATGACGTACGCACCGAGGTGCTCGGGTCCGAGGGTGCCTTGTTTGTCGATCTGCTGCCCACCGGGAGGACCCGGCTGGCGACGGCGATGAGGAACGAGGTCGTAGTCGGCTCGGAGACGGACGACGCCTTTGCGGCAGGCGTCCTCGCCCAGGCCGAGGCGTTTGCCCGCATAGTCTCCGGCGAGCTGCTCGACTACCCCGGGGCGCGGGCGAGTTCCCATGCTGTCGCCGTAGGGATCGAAGTCCGCCGGGTCGCTGCTGAAGCGGATAACCCACCCAGTACCCCCGTCTAGAAACCGAGAGGCTGGCCTGCAATGGAATACCCCGACTACCGGCTCGATGGAGATGTGGCCGTTGTGACCGGAGCCAGCAAAGGTATCGGTCGCGATCTGGCAAAGGCCCTCGCCGCTGCAGGGGCCCGGGTCGCCGTTGCCGCACGAAGCACGGACGACCTCGACACGCTCGTAGCTGAGATCGAGGCCGAGGGTGGCGAAGCCGTGGCCGTCGCTCTCGACGTTTGCGATACATCTCAGATTTCCGAAGCCGCCGATCATGTGAAACGACACTTCGGCTCCATCGACATCTGGGTCAACAACGCCGGGCTCGGGGCTAATCACCCGGCGGAGGACATCACCGAGGACGATTGGGATGAGATGATGTCGGTCAATCTGCGCGGCCTGTTCTTCTGCTGTAGGGCGGCAGGGAGGGTGATGTTGGAGCAGGGCAGGGGCCGGATCATCAACATGAGCTCTCAAGCCGGAGTCGTGGGCATTCGCGACCACGCCGTGTACTCGGCATCGAAAGGTGGGGTGAACATGCTCACCAAGGTGCTGGCGCTGGAATGGTCGCATCGTGGGGTGACCGTGAACGCGGTGGCGCCCACCTTCATCTATACGCCGGGCACTGCGGAGCGTCTCGACCAGGAGGACTACCTCGCTGGAGTGCTCGAAAGGCTCCCGATCGGGCGAGTTGGAACAACCGGCGACGTCGCCGGGGCCGTCATCTACCTGGCGTCTCCTGCCGGGGCGATGGTGTCAGGCCATGTGCTTCTCGTCGATGGTGGTTGGACCGCTCAATAAGCGGCCATCCGGCCATCAAAGGGAGAGGGCGGGGTCGGTCCGCCTACTTGCCGGCCGCCCTGATGCGGCCCCGCACGAACTTGATGATCGCCAGCAAGATGATGGCTCCGATGATGGAGCCGATGAGCGGAGTGGGGTGAAGCGAAAAACCCTCTCCGGCGATGAGGCTTCCCAGCAGGCCGCCGAGGAACGATCCCGCCAGGCCGACGACGAATGCTTCAGTCCAGTCGATCTTCCACTCCGGGTAGACGACGCGTTCAGCGATTCCTCCGGCAACCATGCCGATCAAGATCAGCGCCAGGATCAGCCACATGTTCTCTCCTTAGAATTAATCAGTTGGCGGATTCTACGACGTGTTTGCGTTGAACTGCGACCCCACCGGATGGACGGGCGTCGATGAGGTCCCCGAATGCGAAAACCGGGATCGTTTCGCTACTGGACAGTGCCCTCCTGGCGCTGGAGCCGGCCGAACAATGCACTCCCGCTCCACTGGGCTCCGCGCGCTCTCGGCTGGACGAGCGGCACCCCTGCCAGTTGGCCGGGGCCTCCCCGCTGTGCGGGCGAAGGCGGCGCCGTGTCGGTGGTCGTTGCCTTGATGCGTGCGGATCGTTCCATCTCCAAATCGCGGAGGGCCTGTTCCACCCGGCTCATCTGCACGTCGGTCACCGGCGGTAGGTGATAGGCGGCATGGACCATGCGGGCAGTGTCCGCCCGATAGTCGTGACCAAACGAGAGGAATTCCCCGGGAACGGTCACCATGGCGTTGGCGGCATCGATCATGGTTTGTACCAAGGTGGTGATCGGGATCCATTGCATGCTCTTTGGCACCCCACGGCCGCGAGGATCGGCCTTGAGCCATTCGGGTTCCAGGAGGGCAATATCGGGCACCAGGGCTGCGATGGGGTCGTTGGCATGAGACAAGATCACGGCGCGGAGACGATGCCGCTGCTCGTCGGTGAGCTCTTCCAACTCGTCCGGGGTATCGAATACGCCGACGGTTCCCTCCGGCACCAGATCGCTCGAGCCCTGAGCCATGCCGTTGCGCGACCACTTGGCCAAGCCGGGGAGGCCGAACCACAGCGCCCGGTCGATCCCGTAGTGATCGAATCCGGCGATGCCCTGATACATGATCACGTCGGAGGACGCCCAGGCGCCGAGGCTTTCCCCAAACACAAGAACCTTGGGGCGCCTCTCCGGTGGGCGTTCTGTCAGCCTGGCCGCAATGCCGTAGAGCAGCAACCGGAACTGACGCCGACCGAGCGACACCTTTTGGACCGACAAGAACGAAGGGAATCGACCGTACTGAATACAGCAGGTGGCGATATCGCCTCTGGCGAAGAGCTCCGCCGCTTCGATCATCGTATGGTCTACCCAGCCGGTACCCGTCGGAGAAGTCAACAACAGATACTCCCGGTCGAAGGCGCCGGTACGTTCCAGTTCTTGGAGAGCGAGTTCGGCGCGTCCTGTCCCGTAGATCGGTTCGGCGTTGTAGCCGACATAGACCCGGATGGGATGAGCCTTGGCGGGCTCGCCGAGTGCTTCTTCGATGATCTCCGGAGTCATGACGTCCGACACGTAGCGACGTCCCTGCTGTCCGAGCAATTCGAACGGCATGATGCTGTCGTCGCTTCCGCTTACCAGGGGTGATTCGGGCGGGGTGGCATAGCCCGGGTCGATCTTCTCGTTGGCGCGGCCGATGTAGCCGACTCCCGCGTTGTAGAGGGTGCTTGCTCCGGCGGCCCACAGCGCGGCGTTGGCGCTCCGCGCCAGGATGTTCTTGCGGTGGCCGGGCCCGGCCCAGGCGATGATCGAGTCACGGGTCGACTTGTAGCTGAAACCGATGAACCGGCCGAGGTTGCTCACTACGATGCCGGTGCCGAGTGATGCGGGGATCGTGTTGCTTTGGGGGATGGGCCATGAATCGATTTCCTTGCGTCTGCGGGCAAGTCGTTGGCCGGCCCAATAGAAACCGCCTGCAAGCCCGAGGGCGCTTGCCGCCAGCGGGGCACCCACGCCGCTCGTCGAGTAGCGCTTCCGGAGCCACCGGCCACCGTCGTAGATAGCTCCGCTGAGCGCGGCTGCTTCGAGCAGCGCCCCCGAGGTACGCGCTCCAGATTGCCACAGGGTCTCGTCGGGCTGCTCTGGAGTCGATGCGATTGCTCTTCCTGCAGCTGCCTCGGCGGCGCGAGCGGCAAGTCTCAGGCCGATCCCGGCACCCGTCGGAACCAGTCGTCCATGTCCTGACTCCAGCACGCGGGACACGCCGCGAGCCGCGATAACGCCGAGCCCGGCGGAAGCTCCCTGGAGGACCGAGGTGCGCGGCATGAGAGATGTGCCGAAGGAATCGAGGTAGGCCATGGTCTCGAGCGAGGATGACGCTGATCCGGTAAGAGGGTTGATCCACTGGACGAATCGTCGGGTGCCGTCGCGCAGGACTTCGGTGCTCATGTTCACCTGCATGTCAAGGTCTCCTTGGATTCGCGGGCCGGCTGCGAGTTGAGAATAGGGCTTCTGTCCAGCCGGTGGGTCCGGGTGGCGACAGGATCGTGCCACAATGCGCCGCCATGAACACTTCTGGCGGACTCGTGCTGCTGTTCGCAGAGCTTGGTGAGAGCGACTGCGAGGACATAGGCGATGGGCTTCTGAACCAACCCGTCAATGCGATATCGAGTGGCGCGTACACCCTCTTTGGGCTCTGGCTCGTGTGGCGCGCCGTCCGCCGGCAAAGCGACGAGATGGGAATCGAGATCTTCTACGGTCTCGCCCTGGCAAGCGTCGGCATCGGCAGCATCGCTTTTCATGGTCCGGTTCCGCCGGGGGCAAGGTTGCTCCACGATCTCACAATTGCTGCGGTACTCGCCGTCATCGCCGCCCGCAATCTCGGTGTACTCCTTGGCCGGCCGCGGCGAGCCGTTGTCGGTATGGCGATTGTTGTGATTGGGATCATCGGGGCGGTTATGGCCTTTGCGCCGGATGCCGGCAATCTGCTTACCGGTCTTGTCGGGGCAGCGGCTGTGGCTACTGAAGTGATGATCTATCGGTCCGGCCGCCGCCGCTTCTCGGCACGAGTAGCCCGGATTCTCGTCTCAGTGGGGGTGCTCCTCGCGGCGGCCGGGATCATCAATGTGCTGGGTCGCACGGGCGGCCCGATCTGTGACCCCGACAGTCTGTTCCAGGGCCATGCGCTGTGGCACGTGCTGACCGCTGCCGCCTTCATGGTCTACGGCTACGCGGCGTTCCCGGTAGCGGATGATTGATAGGCCTGCGAGGGCAGGGCACTGCAGGATATGCTCCGTCTATCTGACTGAGCCGAAAGTCGCGCAAAGGTGACAGTCGCACCAAGAAACCCAAGAGCACGACCCTTCACCAGGGTCATAGCGCGTGCCGCCCGTCTGCTGGCGCGGGGGATCTACCGATCGGTTGAGGTCGATAACTCCGAACCGGGTTGGAGCCACGGCCCGGCAATCCTCACCGCCAACCACCCGACGGGCTTCTCGGACCCGGCATTGCTTCTCGGGCTACTGGAGTCGAGCCCGCGGTTTCTTGCCAAGTCAACGCTGTGGAAGACGCCGGGTCTCGGTTGGTTTCTCGATCGTATTGGCGCTATCCCGATCTATCGAGCTGAGGACGGCTCTACAGCCAAGAATGCGGAGATGTTCAAGGCCGCTTTCGATGCCCTGGACGACGGTGCCACCATTGTGCTGTTTCCAGAAGGTGGCGCAAATGACGCGCCGGCGTTGGCTCCGATCAAGACAGGAGCGGCTCGTCTGGCGCTTGGGGCACGAGGGGAGGGGGTGCGGGGCATAAACATCGTCCCCGTCGGTATTCACTACGAGCGGAAGTCGGGCATCCGTACCAGGGCCTACGTCCGGATCGGGGATGTCTTCGACCTGGACGCCGAGTTGGATGACCTCGAGATTGCCCCAAAGGCCGATGCAGAGAACCACGATGCGGTTCGCCGACTTACCGCCGAGATAGAGACCCGCCTCCGCCACAGCGCACCGGACTTTGCCGACGATGAGGAGGAGAGTCTCTTGGCGTTCGCCAGCGAGGTAGCGCTACGCGAGCCGGGGCGGTTTCGTGTCTCATACGCGGACCGGGAACAGGTAGCAGCGGGTCTGGCTCACAGTCCTGCTCAGGCACGTGTTCGTGTCGTGGCGGCGGGAGACGAGTACTCGACCGCGCTGGGCAAAGTCGGTTTGTCCGACGGCGACTTCATGATGACGCAGACCCCGCCCGGATTGGGGAGCCGGCTTGCATTGCTGACTCTGATCCTGGTCATGCTTGCTCCGTTGGTGTTGGCCGGTGTGTTGCTGAACCTGCTTCCGGGGATCGCTCTCTTTGGTGCGGCCAACTACCGGCATCGCGAAATGACTCCGGCGACGGTGCGGCTGTTCTCCGCCATCGCGCTGTTTCTGATCACGTGGCTCGTGTGGGCGGCGCTGGCCTGGGCGCAGTGGGATTGGAGGATGGGTCTTGTGGTGTTCGTGGCTTGTCCGCTCTACGGTGCGGTCGCAGTCGGAGTCCTCGACCGAATAGCCGATCTGCTGGAGATGTGGTTGGGGTTGCGGCGTGCCGGCAAGGTTGGGGAAGCGGTGGCAGTATTGCCGGGACCGCGCCGCAGCCTGGTGGTTGCCGTGGAGGGAGCGCTGCAATCATGAGTCCTGTGGTCGTATGGGTGACCGTTGTCCTCGTTGTGGTTCCCATCATCGCGCTGTCGCTCTACTCAGTCGTGGATGTTGCTGGACGCCATGATCTGTCGGGCGGGCACAAGGCAGCCTGGATCGCCTTCGTCGCCTTTGTTCCGTTGGTTGGTGGCGGTATCTATCTGATCTTCAGGCCGTTGCGGCCGGAGGACATCCGTGGTTTCGGCCGGAGGAGGCGCCAACCGAGTCGTGTCGACGAGTTACTCAAGAGCAAAGACGACGCCGCCCGATAGCGGACGGCGTCGTCTTGATAGGACCTCGCTTACGAGTAGAGACCCTCGACGTCGTCGCCGAAGTTCTCCCAGACCCTATTGCGCTTCAGCTTCAGCGTCGGGGTGAGCATGCCGTTATCGGTGGAGAAGTCCTCTTTGAGAAGGGCAAACTCCCGGATGCTCTCGTACTTGGGCAGCGACGCCGTGTGCTTGGACACTTCGGAACCGATCAACTCCAGAACTCTCGGATCGTGCACCAGGTCGTCTTGGTCGAGCTCGATCTCGCCGGCTTTTGCCCAGTCCGCGATGGCTTCGAAATCCGGGACGATGAGCGCCACGTTGTAGGGCCGGCCATCGCCGTAGACCATGCTGCTGGCGATATAGGAGGACAACGACAGATGGTCCTCAACGAGCGTCGGTACGACATATTTGCCGTTGGCCAGCTTGTACTGCTCCTTAACCCGTCCTGTGACGTACAAGAAGCCCTTCTCGTCGAGACGCCCGAGGTCGCCGGTACGGAATCCACCGTCGGACGTCATGACCTCCGCGGTCTTGTCCGGCAGGTTGTGGTATCCCTGCATCACGTTGTGCCCGTAGATGATGATCTCGCCGTCACGCTCGTCTGCCGAAGTGGCCGCGTCGATCTCTATCGAGACGCCCGGTATCGGCTTGCCCACAGAGCCGATGATGCGGCTGCCGGGCCAGTTGGCGGTCGCTATCGGAGATGTCTCCGATAGGCCGTATCCCTCGTAGACGTCTATCCCGAGAGCGTCGATAAACCGGGCAACCTCCATCGGAATAGCGGCGCCGCCGCTGATGGCGTACTTGAGGTTGCCGCCGAACCGTGCCCGGACCTTGGACAAGACGACCTTGTCGAACAGTTTGTTCTGGGCGTCGACCCACCAGCTGCTCTTGCCCTCAGCATCCATCTTCTGTTTCTTGTAGGCGTTGGAGACCGCGGCGTCGAACATCGTCTTCGTGAGCCCGCCTTCAGCCTCCATGTGTTTTTGGAGGCCGTCGTAGATCCGGGAGAAGATCCGCGGCACGCTCACCAGCATGGTCGGATTGACCTCTCCCAGATTGGCCACGATCTTCGAAGTGGATTCCGCAAATGCCGTGGACATGCCTAGCGAGTAGATCGTGTGGAGCTCCACAGTTTGACCGAAGGCATGTGCCCAGGGGAGGAACGACAGAGTGCGATCGTCCGGCTCCAGAGGGAACACGTCGGTGATGGCACTCGCGTTGTACGCGAGGTTGGCCTGCGTGAGCAGAACTCCCTTTGGCTTTCCGGTCGTCCCTGATGTGTACACGAAGCCGGCGACGTCATCGGGGCCAACATCGGCGAGAGGCATCGTTGGAGAATCTGCTCCGAGGCCGGCGAAGGTGAGCCCCTCGTCGTCCGAATCGAAGGCGATGATTGTCTCGAGATCGGGCAACTGATCGGCAAATGCCTGGACTCGTTCGAGGATGTCTTCGGTGGCCACGAAGGCGACTTTGGCTCCGGAGTCGCCGAGGATGTACTGCCACTCTTCGTCGTTTTGGGCCTCGTACATGGGCACCAGCTTGGCGGCCAGTCCGTATGTGCCGTATGCCGTGATCGCCCACTCGGGGCGGTTGTCGGAGATGATGGCTACAGCGTCGCCTTTCGAAACGCCGAGTGCTGCCAGTCCGGTCCTAACCCTGTCGACCTCCTCGCGGAATGCTCCGTAGCTCATCCAGCCCCAGGATTCGTTCCGCTTCACGCCAAACAACGGACGGTCCTTGAACTTCTCTGAGCTGTACTCGAGGATCTCGATCAGAGTCTGGAACTTTGACGTGAATTCGGCGGACATGATGCTCCTCTCTCACTTAACGCAAGCGTAGTCTCAGGCGCGGGCACAACCGGCCCCACGATCGAGCAACTGCTTACCGGTGTCTAGCTGTATCGAGCGCGATGGGCGGCATCGGCCTCATCGAACACCCGGTTCTTGGCCGTAGCGAACTCGTCGTCGCTGATCGAACCCGCCGCGTGGCTTTCGATGAGCTCCACGATCTTGTGCGTTCGCTCGTTGCCGCGCGACGTCAGGTGTGCCGGGTCGCGGAACGGTCGCGCTACCAGGTAGATGAACGTCCCAACTACCGGGACCACTACAACCAGAACCGCCCACAGCAACTTGCGGATTCCGCTGAGGTCGGCCCGACGCACGATGTCGAGAAGTGTGTAGCCGATGAGCAGAAAGAGCGGGACTGCGACCACCAGTGGCAAGAGCGTGAGATCCGTCATCACAGGGCCTCCACCAGCACGTCCAGCACCTCGCGGCGTGCCGACTCGATGACGTCCTCGGACGATCTTGCTTTATGCAAGTGGCGCCAGGTGCGGAATGAACTCCACAGGGTTTGCGCCGTTTCCAGGAAGACGATTACTGCTCCAAGGTATACGGGCATCAGTAATGCGGTGAGGAGTGCGCCGCGCGCTCCCCATTCCTGGAATGCCCCCCAGAGCGTGATGCCCCAGGTGACACCGAAGAAGAGGATCGCCGAAACCGGCTTGATCGTCGAAAGCACGGCGGGGGCGACCCGGAGCAACCCAACGGCCTTAACCAGAAGGAAGGGTATCCAGTTGATGACGGTGCCGACGATGGCGTAGGGCAGCAGCAGTAGCGCAAGGACCAGGAGGCCCAAGGATCTCCAGAGAAAGCGCTTGCCCGTCATTCCCGAGAGGAGTTGCTCATCATCGAGGCCAAGTCCGGCCAGTTCCGCGCTGTAGCGGTCGACTGCGGTGACCATATGGGCCTTTTCCTCCGGTGACTTTCTTCCGAGGTGTCCCGCAAGGGTGTCTCTGTCGGCGGTGGGGATGTCGACACGAGGGTCATCTGCGAGCGTGCGTAACACGATCTCCGAACCGGCGGTCAACGCTCGGGCCTCTCGCCAGTCCGCGAAATCGGGAGCAACTCTGCGCAACTCGGTTTCGATGGCGCTCGTCAGGCTCCGCACCGCGTCTCGATTCTCCGGGCCCTCGTCAGCGCCGTCGGCAACATGCTCGCCGATCGCGGCATCGAGATCGATAGAGGTGCCGATCAGCACGGACACGTCGCTGCGGAGGGAGGCTTTGTTCTCGTAGTGGATTCCGGCCGGAGTGATCCTGATGCCGTCCGTTCCGTTGACCCGTGCACCCATCACAATCCGGGCCGCCCCGGTCTTGACCCGACCGATCGAGGGCTCGTCGCGTGTTACGCCTTCAGGGAAGATCACAACATGCGAGCCCTCGTCCAAGGCCTCGTATGCGGATCTGAACATGACGTCGTTGGAACCGGGTCCTCGATCCTCCGGCTTGTGAACCGGGAGCGCACCGAGCCAGTTCATGATCGATCGGACCACGGGGTATTTCCAGATAACGTCGCGAGCCATGACGCGGGGGACTCTCGGCATCGCATAGATCAGCAAAAGGGGATCGGCAAAGCCGCCGAAGTGATTCGACACCGACAGCTGGGGTCCATCGGCAATATCGTTTGAGCGGTAGATGTCGACGCGCCGATAGATGCCACGCACGAGTACGCCCGCCAGCTTCCGGATGAAGCGCTCCCGGCGTGTTTGCTTCGGGGTGCCGTCAGGCATGACAGATTGACAGGTTGTCGGTGATATCCAACGTCAGTCGTCCGGGTTGGCTGCGCGGTACGCCGCAATGAGGCCGGCTTCTGTCTCGTCCGAAATTGTTGCGGTGAAGGCCTGCTCGGCCTCACCCACATCCTTGGCGAAGTCGGCCGCCATCTGTGCGTTATGCCCCTCTGCCTTGCCAAATACCAGGGCCTGGCCGTTGGTGAGTCTGCTCTGGAGGGACTCCATCAGCTCATTCGTGATGCCCTTGTCCTGGTGCCGGCCGACCAGTGCGCCGATGCCGCCACCGACTATGGCGGCGCCGATGGGGCCACCGATGGCAAAGCCGGCGAGGAGGCCGATGCCGGCGCCGCGCTTGGCTCCCTTCTTGGGTGTCAGTTCGGTCGTCTGCGCCAACTCGACTTCGCCCTTGTCGTTCAGGAAACCGAGTGCGACATCTTCGAGGTAGAGCTTGTGATACTTCATCTGCACCTGGTAGAGATCCACCAGGTACTCGCCCTGGGTGCGGCCATTGGCTATGGCGACGACGATCTCCGACATAGGTGGGCTCCTTCTCGGGCAAAACTTGCTTGGCTCGGGCAAGCATACGCTGGCGGAACATTGATTTCCACGACGTGGCTGTCGTCCGGTTGTGCCAAGATCGGGGCATGGCTGATCTGGGGACCCTTGTTGCCGAGACTCTCGATAAGGAGGTAATCGCGATGGTTCCCCTTGGCGGAGGAGATGTCGCCGATTCGTATCGGGTTGTGCTCGACGACGGAACTGCGGTGTTCGCCAAGACCAAACGCGATGCGGTTCACGAATTCTTCGTGACCGAAGCCGTCGGGTTGAGCTGGCTGCGTGACGCCGGAGCGGTATCGGTGCCGGAAGTGCTCGCAGTGTCCGACAAGCCCGCATACCTCATCCTCGAATGGATCGAGCCCGGCTATCCGGCGCCGGGGACGGAGGCCGATCTTGGAATCGCCCTGGCGCGACTCCACGATTCAGGGGCGCCGTTCTTTGGCCGGGAGGATCGACGCAGCACCGGCAGCCGGGGTTTGCCCAACGAACCCTGCGAGACATGGGCGGAGTTTTACGCTACCCAGCGACTGCTGCCGCTGGCGAGGTTGGCACGGGATGGCCGGGTTCTTTCCGACAAGGCGGTCCTGCAGCTCGGAAGCATCGTCAACCGGATCGACGACCTGGTTGGTCCCGCCGAACCGCCGGCGCGGCTCCACGGTGATCTGTGGGGTGGCAATCGTCTCGTCGGCGCCGGCGGAATCAGCTGGCTCATCGATCCCGCTGCGCACGGCGGCCACCGCGAGTTCGATCTGTCCATGATGCGCCTCTTCGGCGGCTTCGGAGACGACTGCTATTCGGCCTACGACGAGGCTGCCCCACTGGCGGGCGGCTGGGCGGAGCGGATAACGCTGCACCAACTCGCCCCGCTTGTCGTGCATTCCATCAAGTTCGGCGGGCCCTACGTCCCGGCGACGGAGCAGGCTAGCTCGCAGATCCTTTCCCGTCACCGGTACGTCCGAATTCGGGCGGGACTCGTCGAACCTTCCCCGATACACCAGTTTCCGGTCCGGTCCGAACACAAAGAAGTCCGGTGTACACGCCGCCGTGTACGCCAGGGCGACCTCCTGAGTCTCGTCGTAGAGGACGGGGAAGGCGTAGCCGTACTCGCGGGCGACGGCACCGAGTTGGTCCGGCCCGTCATCGGGGTAGTTGACGGCATCGTTGGATCCGATCCCCACCAGCGACACGTCCTTGTCGGCGTAGTCGTTGCCAAATTCGACGAGACCATGCTGGATGTGCTTCACATACGGGCAGTGGTTGCAAATGAACATCACCACGAGCGCCTTGCCGGTGAGGGCGTCGAGGGATACGACGTCACCGCTCACTGTGTCGGTCAGGGCGAAGCCGGGAGCCTCGGTTCCCAACGCAAGCATTGTTGATTCCACGGCCATGGGTGCAACCTCCTCGATGTGAGCACTTCCCCAGATTACGTGATTTCTCCGGTCTGGCGTACGTGGTGGCGTAATACCGCCACCACGTACGCCAGAACCCACGCGTGACAGGTATCTGGCGGAGATGCTAGATTTCTGGCATGTCGAATCTGCGACGATTTCGGGAAGCGGCCGGGTTGACACAAGTCGGCCTGGCGGAGCGTGCCGGGGTGAGCCGCCAGCTGATCGGTGCGGTTGAGGCCGGGCGCAATTTGCCGCGCGTCGACACCGCCATTGCTCTGGCCGCCGCCCTCGATATCGAGGTGAGCCGGCTGTTCGCTCCGGAAGCCACCGCAGTCGATGTGGTCACCGGGGCTGTTCCCCGGGCCGGCTCGGTGGTCCTGGTCGGTAGGGTCGGCGATGCCGTCGTTACTTCTCCGGCCCGGGTGGGTCCCGACGGCTGGGACGTGGCCGACGGACTCATCGGCCCCGACGGACTCGACCCCTTCGAAAGCATTCCGGCCGGTCTGGTGGTGGCCGGTTGTGAACCCGGTCTCGAGTTGCTGGAGCGGATCCTGCGCGAGCACGGCATGGGCGGAGTTGCAGCAACCGCATCGAGTGCTGCTGCCATCGAGGCCCTGGTGGTAGGCCGTGTTCACGCTGCGGTTGTCCACGGTACGAACGTCGATGAGCGTGCAGCAAGCGTCGAAGTCGCCTTGGCACGCTTCACCATGGCTCGATGGCGTGTCGGGCTCGCCGCATCACAGGATGCGCCGGCCGGATGGGTCGACCGGGCCCTGTCGGGTCGGGAGCCGGTCGTGCAACGCGAGGACGGCGCCGGGGTACAGCGCGCCTTCGAAGCTCGGGTCCGGAGAGCGGAACGGGTGCCCGGACCCCGCGTCGCCAGTCACTTCGAAGCCGCCCGTCGCGGGGTGCTGACCGGAATGCCGGCGGTCACGATCGAGCCCGCCGCCCTGGCCGCTGGAGCCTTCTTTCACGCAATCGAGACCCACGATGCCGAACTCTGGGTGGACAAGCGGTGGATCGGCGACCAGGTCGTCGGTACTGCCCTGGACGTCGTCTCGAGCCGGCGCTTCCAGCGTCGCTTGCTGGCTATCGGCGGGTATGACTTGAGCGGCTGCGGGAACCGGGTCGCATGAAGAACGCGTCCTGGATCGTCGCGTTTCTTGCTGTGGCCGTTCTCGTCTCGTGCGGCTCGGATGAGCGAACGGAGGTGTTCGTTTCGGCTGCAGCTTCGCTGACGGACTCGTTCGAGGCGATAGAGGAAGCGTTCGAGGAGCGAAACCCGAGCGTGGACATCGTCCTCAATCTTGCAGGCAGCTCGACGCTCCGCGAACAGATCCTCGCCGGGGCCCCGGCCGACGTTTTCGCCTCGGCCAATGAATCCGTGATGGACGAGATCGCCGGTGCCGGCTTGCTTGCGAGCGCGGCAACGGTTTTCGCAACCAACCGTCTCGAGGTAGCCGTCCCGCCGGCCAATCCTGGCGCGATCTCCGGTCTGGGGGATTTCGACAGAGAGGAACTGGTTCTTGGCTTGTGCGCATCAGGTGTGCCGTGCGGGGACTTCGCCATCGAAGCCCTCCGGATAGTCGGGGTGGATCCGATGGTCGACACATACGAGCCCAACGTACGGTCGTTGCTGACCAAGGTGGAGTCGGGTGATTTGGATGCCGGGATCGTCTATTACACGGACGTTCTGGCCGCTCATGACAGAGTCGAAGGGATTCCCATCCCCGCCGAGACCAACGTTGTTGCCCGGTACCCGATTGCCGTATTGCAGGGCGCCGTCGATACAGGGGCGGCTGCATTTGTGGCCTTCGTGCTGTCTGCGGACGGTCGCGAGATCCTCGCCGAGCACGGATTCGGTACCCGATGACCGGGCGGGCGCGAACCAAACAGCGACCTCCCCTCCTACTGGTGGTACCGGCGTTCGTCGGGCTGCTGTTCTTCGCTGTGCCGCTGATCGGACTGCTCGCCCGCACCCCATGGGGCGACCTACCGGAGCTGCTGAGCAGCTCGGTCGTGGTGGATGCATTCCGGTTGTCTTTGCTGGCATCGATTGGGGCGACGGCGTTGTCGGCCGTCTTCGGGGTCCCGCTCGCCTGGGTTCTTGCCCGGGTCGAGTTCCCGGGTCGTTCGATCATTCGCGGGCTCGTACTGCTGCCGCTCGTCCTTCCGCCGGTTGTCGGCGGGGCCGCTTTGCTGTTTGCCCTCGGTCGGCGGGGAGCGATCGGGGAGCCGCTCAATGAATTGACCGGCCTTGTCCTCCCGTTCTCTACTTGGGGTGTGGTAGTCGCGGCGACGTTCGTTTCGATGCCGTTTCTCATCATCACCGTCGAAGGTGCCCTCAGCAGCCTCGATGGTCGTCACGAAGGTGCCGCCGCCACCCTGGGGGCAACACGCTGGACGGTGGTGCGGAGGATCACACTGCCGATGATCGCCCCATCGCTGGCGGCCGGACTGGCTCTCACCTGGGCTCGAGCCTTCGGCGAATTCGGAGCGACCATCACCTTTGCCGGCAATCTGCAGGGTCGGACACAAACCCTCCCCCTCGCGGTGTTCGTGGCTCTCGAAAGTGATCGGGATACCGCGATCGCTATCAGCCTCGTCATGGTCGTCGTTTCTCTGACTGTGCTCGTCCTGCTGCGCAATCGCTGGTGGAGGACGACGTGAGCGCCGGCCTCGATGCTCGTCTCAGTATTGCCAGAGCCGGAGGATTTCGCCTGCAGGTGGACCTTGCCATCCCGGCGGGTAGGACCGTGGCCCTGCTCGGACCAAATGGCGCCGGCAAGTCGACCGCAGTGGCCGCTCTCGCCGGTCTGGTACCGCTCCACGACGGGCACATTCGCCTCGGAACCAAGACCCTCGATGATCCCGAAAACGCACGTTTTGTCGCGCCGGAGAAGCGGCGTATCGGAGTCGTCTTCCAGGACTATCTGCTGTTTCCCCATCTGAGCGCGCTCGACAACGTGGCGTTCGGGCTGCGTTCGACGGGTACGGGACGCGCTGAGGCGAGGGACAGGGCCATCGCCCTGCTATCAAGGCTCGAGGTGGGCGATCTCGCTGAAAGCATGCCGGCCGAATTGTCCGGTGGGCAGGCGCAGCGGATCGCGCTGGCCCGCGCCCTGGTGACTGAACCGGAGCTATTGCTACTGGATGAGCCGCTGGCGGCCCTTGATGTCACGACGCGGGCCCGACTTCGTCATCTTCTATCCGATCATCTCGAAGCTTTTCCCGGCCCGCGTCTGCTCATCACTCATGAGCCCACCGAAGCGTTTCTGCTTGCCGACGAGATTCACGTCATCGAAGAAGGCACGATTACGCAGACCGGGAGCCCCGACGACATCAGACTGCGCCCCCGTACGCCCTACATCGCTGATCTGGCGGGATCCAACCTGCTCACCGGCCGGGCGGCGGGCGGGGAGGTTACCGTCGGCGACTTCACGCTCAGGGTTGCCGACACCGCAGCCGACGGTGCAGTACTGGCGACGATCCACCCCCGGGCGATCTCGCTCCATCTGCAACGGCCAGAAGGGAGCCCGCGCAACACCTGGCAAACCAGCATCATGCGCATCGATCATCACGGAGACCGGGTTCGGGTGCAGGTTGCCGATCCGCTGCACCTCACGGCAGAAATCACCCCGGGGGCGATGGATGCGCTCCGTCTCGTGCTCGGATCTCCGGTCTGGCTCTCCGTGAAGGCAACTGAGATCGGGGTGGAAGCCGACTGACGGTTTAGGTCAGTCCCGGCTACGGCACCATGCCTCGACGACAGCGAGCAGGTCTGCGGCGGCTGCTTCGACCTCGTCGAGATCG
Organism: uncultured Acidimicrobiaceae bacterium; assembly: GCA_947258985.1. Classification (GTDB taxonomy): domain Bacteria; phylum Actinomycetota; class Acidimicrobiia; order Spongiisociales; family UBA5794; genus JAAETI01. The sequence continues at coordinate 961 of CAMYKI010000009.1, read as the reverse complement.
GCGAACTTGATGTATCTGGCTGTGTCTCCGCCCCCGGCGAGGATCGCATGGTCACCGGGGATGGAAGCTCCGGTGTGGAACATCAGGCTGACATGCGATTTGGATCGCGGGTTGAAGCTGGCCATGTTGCCCTTTTACATGAACGTTGGGCTCTGCCACTTGATGGTTTCTGTGATGCGTTCATCGGAGAGAATGATTTCCCTCACTCGTTTGACCAAGGCCTCTTGGGGGTTGTCGTAGTCGGTGAACCAGGCCTCAACTTCTGGGTTTCGATTCATGCTTTGACAGTACCCCGTCCTGTCGCAGGACGCCCTTTTCTTTGCAGGAGATTCTCTCAAGCGGCCTCGGTGTCGCGCCGAAGTTATCCCCGTGGCTTCTTATACAGGACTATTGAGGATCCCGAACACCCGCGATGCCGTTGATGCGCTGTTCGAGATAAACGACAACAATTTGCGCGTCACAGCAGGTGACGATGTGCTGGGCGACTGGCCGCTCGCCGACGTTTCCGTGGAGGACCGCGGCGACGCCCTCTTGGTGTCTCTGTCGGGCGAGCCCGTTCTCGTGGACATCGGTGACCGCGACGGGTTCTCCGCCGCGCTCGCCCCGGTGCAGGTCAAGCGGCGCCGGCGCTCCAGGAATCGCCGTCCCATGAAGGAACCAGGGCCCGCCAGAAGGCAAGACCCCCCGCCCCCTGCCCAGGTCGTTGCGTCTCAACCCGTGGTGCAGGTCGCGGCCAAGCCCGATCGCGTCAGGGCTTCCTCCGGAAGCAGCTTTGCCGAGAAGCTGGAATACGTGGGTGCTGTCTTCCGTGTCGACAACTGGAGGGAATGGCTTCAGGATCGGACGGTACGCTGGGCTATCGCCTCTATGGGTGTCATCCTTTTTGCCATGATGGCCCTCTTTGCAACCTCCACGCTGGGAATGGTGCTCGTGTTGGTCGGCATGGTGGCGCTGATCGTTG
>CAMYKI010000008.1 GCA_947258985.1 uncultured Acidimicrobiaceae bacterium | reverse complement strand
GACGGCCCGACGGCTCCGGCCCCGGAGCCGACCCGCGCCCCGGACAAGGATGATCTGCTCGAAGAGGATGAGGGCGGCATCGATCCGACAGACCTCGTAGTCGACATACTCGGCGGCGAGGTTATCGACGACTAGACGCCGGCCCGCCCACGGCAACTGCACCCGCGATGTCGCAGAGTCATCTACCCTCTGCATATGGGACGAATGCCAAAAGACATGCGCCAGCTGATGCAGCAGGCACAGAAGATGCAAGAAGAGCTACAGAAGACTCAATCCGATCTCTCTGATAAGACGTACGAGGCCGGTGCCGGCGGCGGGGTTGTCAAAGCCGTCGTGCGGGGCTCGGGTGATGTGGTTTCGGTCGAGTTCGATCCTTCTGTGCTCGACCCGGAGGACCCGGAGATGGCGGGAGACCTCGTGGTCGCCGCAGTCAATGCCGCTCTCAAGATGGCCAGCGACGATGCAGGTACGGCCATGGGAGGTCTCGCCGGAGGTCTCGACCTCGGCGGATTGCTCGGCTGATGTACGAACCGCCGGTGCAGCTGCTGGTAGACGAGTTGGCGCGCCTTCCCGGAGTAGGTCGGAAGAGCGCGCAACGTCTTGCGTTTCACCTCCTCCATATCGAGCAGGCCGATGCCGAACGTCTCGGGAATGCCATCATCGATCTGCGGACCCAGGTCCGACTGTGTAACCGGTGCTACAACATCACCGCAGAAGAACAATGTTCGATTTGCCAGGATCTGCGGCGTGATCCGACGTGTATCTGTGTCGTCGAACGTGCCCAGGACATATCTGTACTGGAGCGGACTCAGGAGTTCAGCGGGCGATACCACGTGCTCGGTGGAGCAATATCGCCCATCGCCGGCATCGGGCCGGAGCAACTGCGGATGAAGGAACTCGTCGCCCGAATCGAGGCCGAGTCAGTCACCGAGGTGATCGCGGCGACAAATCCCACAGTCGAGGGCGATACGACCGCTCTCTATATCGCCAGGCTGCTGAAGCCACTGGGGGTGACGGTTTCCCGTCTTGCAAGCGGACTCCCGGTCGGCGGGGACCTCGACTACGCCGACGAGATAACGCTGGGACGAGCGCTGGCAGGTCGCAAGCAGCTGTGAGAATCGCCGTTGTCGAACCCTACCTCGGAGGATCGCACGCCTCATGGGCTCTCGGATATCAGGCTGCCTCATCTCACGACGTAGTTGTCTTGTCTCACACGGATCGCTTCTGGAAGTGGCGGATGCACGGTGCCCATGTGACCCTGGCCCGCGAGCTCGAAGCTGAGGTCGAGCGCAACGGTCCGGTGGACGTCGTGGTCGGCAGCAGCATGCTCAACGGTGCCGGCTTCCTGGGTCTGGCGCGTCGCACACTGGGCAATGCTGCCTTCGTGATCTACATGCATGAGAACCAACTCGGCTATCCGCTCTCGCCGCGCGACAAGGCCGATCTCAGCTATCCAATGATCAACTGGACGTCGATGGCCGTGGCCGACCTAGTCATCTTCAATTCCGAGTATCACCGTCGCGAGTGGTTCGAAGAGGTGCCCCGGTTCCTTCGTCAGTTTCCCGACTACCAGCAACAGTCATTCGTCCCCGCCGTGGAGAGACGCTCGGTCGTGCTTCCGGTAGGCGTGGATCTGGCGAGATTCGACGCCGCCCCCCGCAGATCCCGGGCGGTGGCACGGATTCTCTGGAACCAGCGTTGGGAGTATGACAAGGGTACGGCGGATCTGGCCGCGGCCATGACCGAGTTGGATAGGCGGGGCGTCCCTTTCGAGCTGGTGCTGGCGGGAGAGCAATTCCCCACAGACCCCGACGAGTTCGTCCGCTTGCGCGAAGGGCTCGGAGGCAAACTCGTTCACTATGGGTGGGCCGAACCGGATGATTACGTCGCGCTGCTGGCCTCGAGTGACGTAGTCGTCTCGACTGCTCATCATGAGTTCTTCGGAATAGCGATTACCGAGGCCGTCTATGCCGGCGCTTTCCCGGTGTTACCGAACCGGTTGGTCTACCCGGAACGAATACCAGAACGGTTCCACGACCGCTGCCTCTACGACGATCCGGAGCAGCTTGTGACGAAGGTCATCTGGGCGATCGAGAATCGAGCGAACGCGGCAGCGATTGCGGCCGAGGTTGGAGGCGAGATGGCGGCGGCCGACTGGTCGGTTGTCGCAGATCGCTACGACGCCGCTCTAATCGCGGCGGCAGGCGAGCGATAGACGCCAGATTCGGAAACCGGGTCCCCCTATAGCTCGAAGGCGCTGAGGTCGCGCAGCTGATCGACAGAGTGAATCGCGTTGATGAAACGTACTGTGCCGGTCTTGGAACGCAATACCAACGAGTTCGTGTGGACGCTGTGGCTCCCGAATCGAACACCGTCCAGCAACTCTCCGGTAGTTACACCGGTTGCGGCGAAGAACGTGTTGTCGGAATCGACCAGATCCCGGGTCGTGAGCACCTGGTTGAGATCAAGGCCTTCCTCCCCAGCAAATACGCGTTCGCTGTCGTCACGTGGCCAGAGTTTCGCCTGAAACTCACCGTTGAGGGCTGCCATGGCGCATGCCGAGGTGACGGCCTCGGGTGACCCGCCGATCCCGAACAGAATGTCGACACCGCTGCCGGCCTTGGCGGTGGCGATGCTGCCTGAGATATCACCGTCACCGATGAGTGCAATCCGTGCGCCGGCTTCACGGACTGCCTGGACAAACGGCTCGTTGCGGGGCCGGTCCAGGATGATCGCGGTGACGTCCGAAATCGGCTTGTCCTTTGCTTTGGCCACCTGGTGGAGATTGTGAGCCACCGGCGCCTCGATGTCGACTTTCCCGGCCGCAGCGGGGCCCACAGCGATCTTGTCCATGTAGACCAGTTTGCCCGGGGCGTACATCGTTCCTCGTGGTGCGAGAGCAATAACGGCAAGTGCTCCGGGCATGCCCCGGGCGGTGAGCCTCGTTCCGTCCACAGGGTCGACGGCCACATCGACCAGCGGAGGTTCGCCGTTGCCGACGATCTCGCCGTTGTACAGCATCGGGGCTTCGTCCTTCTCGCCCTCGCCGATTACGACGATGCCGTCCATGTCGATCGTCGAGAGCACCTGACGCATTGCATCCACTGCGGCCTGATCGACCGATTCTTTGTCGCCGCGTCCCTGATGTCTAGCAGCGGCGATGGCGGCGACCTCGGTAACTCGAACCAGTTCCAGCGCAAGGTTTCTGTCCGGTGTCTGTGGCATGGCCATACCTCCTAGGTGACTTTCACGATCAGGGCGTCACCCTGGCCACCGCCCCCGCAGAGCGAGGCGGCGCCGATGCCGCCACCCCTGGCGTGTAGGGCGTTGATCAAGGCGATTGTGATGCGAGCTCCGCTGGCGCCGAGCGGGTGTCCGAGCGCGACGGCGCCGCCGTTGACGTTGACACGATCGGGGTCGATCTCGAGCATCTTTGCCGACCACAGGGCGACCGCCGCAAAAGCCTCATTGATCTCGATCAGGCTGAGATCTGCACGGGAGAGCCCGGTGGTCGCCAACGCCTTGTCGATAGCCTCCGCAGGCCTTTCGTGGAGGGTGGCGTCTGGTCCGGCGGTCTGTCCGTATCCGAGGATCTCGGCGATGATGGGAAGGCCGGCTGCTTCCGCCGCCGCTCGATCGGCGACGATGACGGCCGCAGCACCATCTGAGATCTGAGATGCATTGCCCGCGGTGACTGTGCCGTTGGGATTGAACGCGGGTCGCAGCCTGCTGAGGGTGTCGATGGTCGTTCCCGGGCGAATGCCCTCATCGGCTTCGATCAGGATCGGATCACCCCGTCTCTGCGGCACCGCGACGGGGACGATTTCGTCTTCGAAGTTCCCCGCCTTGGTCGCAGCTGCTGCTCGCTCGTGGGAAGCGGCTGCCCATTCATCCTGTTCGGTCCGACCGATTCCGAGGAGCTCGTTCTTGCGGTCGGTCGTCTCTCCCATCATGCAGCGATCGAAGGCGCAGCGCAGCCCATCCTGGTTGAGTGAGTCGGCGAGGGTGGCGTCGCCGTAGCGGAAGCCCTGGCGTGCGCCGAGGAGGATGTGCGGGGCGTTGGTCATCGATTCCATGCCGCCGGCCAGGATGAACTCGGCCTCGCCGAGGCGGATGCGGCGGCCCGCGTCCTGGATCGCAGTCATGCTCGACAGGCAAACCTTGTTGATGACGGTGGCAGGCACGCTCATGGGCACACCGGCGTTGGAAGCGGCAAGTCGAGCAGAAGCCTGTCCCTGCCCCGCCTGGATCACGTGGCCGAAGATCACCTCGGCGATTTCACCGGCGGATAGACCCGCACGGTCGACGGCGCCCTTCATCGCTTCGGTCGCCAGTTCGGTGGCCTTGAGCGGAGTGAGGCCTCCGTTGAATCTGCCAATCGGCGTGCGGGCCATGGAGCAAATGACGGGATTCATCGAGATCCTTTCGGCGTTGCCCTGATGGTACCTGCTGCCGCAACGCCTCCTTTTGCCTCCGCCAAACTAGACCGCTTGCGTCCCGTTCTTGGCCCCGGGTTTTGGTTGGGTGTGTCAGCCCATTTCGATTTCTGCGATGCGGTTGCGGATTCTCTTCTCGCTCACCTTCTCCCTAGTTCCGAGTGCCTGAGCAAATGTGCTGACCCGCAACTCCTGTATCAGCCAGGCAACTTCCATGAGTCTCGGCTCGTCCGGCATTGCCTCCTGGAGCCGATTCAGGTCGTCCTCCAAATCCAGAATCCGCGCCATCATCTCCCGATCCCGGACCGGGTCCTGCGGCAGACGCTCCAGGCGGCGAGTGGCAGCGTCGAGATAGCGAGCCACATCGCGCAGCCGTGACGAACCAACCGCTGTGAGAAACCCTGGGTATACGAGAGCCGCAGCCTGGTCGGCGACGTCCTGCAGAGCATCCTCATGCTGTTGCACGGACGGCCGATTGAAGGCGACTTCCAGGTCCTGCAGAGACTCGAAGACGGTGATCGAGTCGTTTGCCACCCTCGTGACTCGGGGATGAAGCTCATCGCGCGCTCGTGTGAGCAATCGATCGAAGTCGACCGCGTTCCACGCCGGTCCCCCTGCTGCGTCGACGATTTCGCCGATAGCGCAACCAAGACAATCCCGGACCCACGCGGTTTGGTCCTCATGCGGCCCGGTGCGGAGGGCGGCTTTGGCGTAAGGGGTGAGAAGCGGCCTCAGTAGCTTGCCCGGTGATGGCAGGTTGAGAAGTAGCAACCGAATGGTCCCCTGCCACATTGCCGTTTCCTGCTCGGGGGCGGTTGCAAGCAGGCGAACACCCACAGACTCGCCCTCGTCAACAAGGGAAGGAAAGGCTTCCACCGTGTGTCCCTCACCGGAAACGTGCACCACCTGCGGCAGCTCTCCGATATTCCAATCCAACAGGCCGGTTGTCTCCAGTTCATGCGTGGCCTTGCTGAGGACGGAGGTCGTTTCGGCGCGGACGTCCCGCTTGAGTTCGACAAGATCGTCGCCCTGCGCAACCACCTCGCCACCGTCGTCGACGATGCGGAATCGGGGTCGAAGATGCGGCGGGAGAGAAGCCAGGTCGAAAGCGTCGGCGGGTATGGGAGTCCCGCCCAGTCTGGTCAGCTCGCGCCGGAGCGGCTGGATGAGCCCGGTAGTTGCCGACGGATCGATTCTTTGTAGCACGAGCCGAGCGGTCTCCGGCACGGGCGCAAACGCCTTCCGGAGGTGCTTTGGCAGCGAACGAATCAGCGCAACGACCATCTCGAGCCGAAGTCCGGGAACGTGCCACTCGAACACCGTGGGATCTATCCGTTCCAGTCCCACGAGAGGTACATCAATCGTGAGGCCGTCGTCCGGGCTGGCCGGGTCGAACTCATAATCGAGCGATAACCCAAGGTCACCGTACGACCATACGTGCGGGAATGATGCGGGGTCCGGTACCGGTGCGGTCGGTTCGATCAAGTCGGAACGCCGCAGATCAAGCAGGTCGGGCTGAGATATCTTTGCGTCCCGCCACCAGCGATCAAAGTGACGCACCGTCGTTGTGTCTTCGGGGACACGCTGATCGAAGAAGGCCACGAGGGTGTCGTCGTCGACGAGCAAGTCGGTACGGCGCTCCCTCTCCTCGATCTCGAGGACCTCGTCGATTGCCGCGGCGTTTCGGGCGGCGAATGCATGCTCCGTATCCCACTCGCCGGCGACGAGGGCGTGGCGGATGAAGAGCTCACGGGCCGCAGCCGGATCGGCCTTGTCGTACTGCACGACACGATCGGTCTGTAGGGGGAGGCCATACAGCGACACAGATTCCCGAGCCACCGCGGTGCCCCGGCCCGGCTCCCACCACGGATCCGAGTGGGACCGTTTGATGAGATGCTTCCCCATCTGTTCGGCCCATTCTGGTGGGATCCCGGAAACACTGCGCGCCCACAAACGGCTTGTCTCGACCAGCTCGCCCGCCATGACCCATTCCGGAGACCGCTTGAACAAGGTGGACCCGGGGGAGATGAAGAAGCGGGCGCTGCGGGCGCCGCGGTACTCATATCCTTCGGGATCTTTCCGACCTATGTGCGACAACAGCCCAGAAAGCATTGCACGATGAATGTCGTCGGGATCGGCCGGCTTGCGGTTGCGGTGCAACCCCAATTCATTTGACGTGTCGCGCAACTGGGCGTGGATGTCCTGCCATTCCCGAATCCGCCGGTAGCTGAGGAATTCGTCGCGGCACAAGCGACGAAACTGATTGGAAGTGCGCGCCCGTCGCTCAGTACGCAGGTAGTCCCAGAGGTGCAGCCAGCTGAGGAAGTCGGACTTCTCGTCAACAAAGCGAGCATGTTTCTGGTCGGCTTGCTGCTCTTTATCGAGCGGGCGCTCGCGGGGGTCCTGTATGGAAAGGGCAGCCGCGATGACCTCCACCTCGGCAAGGCAGAGGTTGCGGTCGGCTTCGAGGATCATGCGCGCCATGCGGGTATCGAGGGGGATGCGCGCCATGCGTCGTCCCAGCTTGGTGAGCCGACGCCGGGCGGACCCGGCGCCGACCCGGAGGGCACCGACTTCTTCGAGGAGAGCAAGACCGTCGCGGATGCTTCTCGAGTCGGGTGGATCCAGGAACGGAAAGGACTCGATATCGCCGAGGTCGAGAGCCGCCATCTGCAGGATCACCGATGCTAGGCCGGTCCGTTGTATCTCCGGCTCGGTGAACTCCGGACGGGAGTTGAAGTCGTCTTCCGAGTAGAGCCGGATGCACACCCCGGGGCCCAACCTTCCGCACCGGCCGGCACGCTGGTCCGCCGAAGCTCGAGAGATCGGTTCAATGGGGATCCGCTGCACTTTGGTCCGCCGCCCGTAGCGCGAGATGCGTGCCGTGCCGGCATCGACAACAGCGCGGATGCCGGGAACGGTCAACGACGTCTCCGCGACGTTGGTGGCGATGACGACCCGGCGGCCGGTATGTCTCGAGAACACTCGATTCTGTTCGCCCGTCGACAGCCGCCCGTATAGGGGGACAACTTCCGTATGGCGTAACCCCAATTCGTCGATGGCGTCGGCGGCATCACGAATCTCTCTCTCGCCAGAACAGAAGACGAGGATGTCCCCGTCTGCCTCGGTGAATAGCTCAACGACAGCATCGGTGATTGCCTGAGGTTGGTCTCTCGGTTCGGAAAGGGTCGGGTCGTCCAGCGGCCGATACCTCACCTCCACGGGATACGTCCGTCCGGACACTTCGACGATGGGGGCGTTGCCGAAGTGCTCGGAGAACCGCTCGGTATCGATGGTTGCCGACGTGATTATCAGCTTGAGATCGGGCCGCTTCGGGAGCAGGCCTTCGAGATAGCCGAGGAGGAAGTCAATGTTGAGGCTGCGCTCGTGTGCTTCGTCGAGGATGATCGTGTCGTAGCGATTCAACCTGCGGTCGTGGTGGATCTCGTTGAGCAGGATCCCGTCGGTCATCAGTTTGATGAGCGTGCCGTCGCCGACCTGGTCGGAGAAGCGCACGGTGTAGCCGACGAGACCTCCGACGGTGCCGTCCAGTTCTTCGGCAACCCTGGCGGCGATGGAACGTGCTGCGATGCGGCGGGGTTGGGTATGTCCGATCCAACCATCGGTACCGCGTCCGAGTTCCAGGCACAGCTTGGGAAGCTGGGTGCTCTTTCCGGATCCCGTCTCGCCGGCAACGATGACCACCTGATTGCCTCGGATGGTTTCGAGCAGCTCAGCCCTGCGATCGGTAATGGGCAGATCGGCCGGGTAGGCGATTTTGTCGGGGCGGGCGGTGCGACGGGCAGTGGCGACGCCACGGGCTGATTCGAGGGCGTCGGAGATCGTGGCGAGTGCCTTGTGGCGCTTCTGCTCGGGTGTGATCTTTGCTGCTCCCGTGATGCGGCGGTGGAAGGCGCGCCGATCAGCCAACAGGAGCTTGTCGGCTTGAGCGCGTAGTTCGGAGATCGTTGGAGTCATGAGGAATCAGAAGGCTTGTCCATGATTGCAGGTGCAGATGCAAGTATCTTTGTGTCATGTTTGCGTACAACCTGGATCATGTTGCGATTGCCGTTGAGGATCTCGACAAGGCAATAGACGAGTACCGCCGTCTTTACGGGGCGGAACCTCTGTATCGGGAAGTGGTCGAGGAGCAGGGTGTCGAGGAAGCAATGGTTGCGGTAGGTGGTTCGTTCATCCAGTTGTTGCGGGCACTTGCATCCGAGACCCCGGTGGGAAAGTTCATTGCCTCCCGCGGGGAGGGTATGCACCACATTGCCCTCGCAGTAAGCGACATTGACGCCGCGCTTGACCACCTCAAGAACGAGGGAGCCCGGCTTGTGGATGAGGTGCCGCGGATAGGTGGCAGGGGAGCGCGCATCGCCTTCGTTCATCCAAAGGCATTCGCCGGGACCCTCGTCGAACTCGTAGAGTCCGCTCAATGAACCCACCCCGTTTCGAGATCTCCGGGCGCGCCGGGCACGAGGAGGCCGCTGCCATCGCGGCTGTGATTACTGCTTTGCTCGAGGACGAAGCGGAAGCTCTCGCCACGCCCCAGCAGGCGCCCCGGCAGAGTTCCTGGGTTCTGGCGTGGAGGCCGCGCGACATACCCGCGCCGTTGCCGTCACACACCTTTGATGCTCGGCCGTGGGCGGAACTCGAAACCGCGGAACACGGCGAAACGCCGAGTGACTAGGAGGCCGGAGGCTCCGCGGCCGGCCCGATTGTCTCCGGGTCGGTTGTCCCCGGGCGGGTTGGCCCGGTCGTGGTTTCGAGGTCCTTGCCGGGCTCGCCGCCTTCGGCACCCGTGTCGGGAATGATGCGAGACAGCGGCATCGAGAATCGGAACGAGGCACCCGTTGGGAAGCGGGGTACGTACCAAACGTCACCGTCCATGGCGCGTGCCAATTGTCTTGCTATCGGGAGCCCCAGCCCTACTCCTTCGTCGGAGCGGGCGTCGCCCTTGGTGACCTGTTCGAAGTGCTCGAAGACCCGCTCCCAATCGCTCTCGGCAATGCCCGGGCCGTTGTCAGACACCGTAATGGTGTAAGTGTTGGTTCCGGCTTCCCCCTCGATTTCAACGGCGTCGCCGCCGTACTTGCGGGCGTTGTCGAACAGGTTGCGCAAAACCTGACCGGTTCTGCCCCGATCGGCGTTCACTAGGACGCCACCGGGAATAGCGGCGTTGACTTCCTTGCCCGTGTCTGCGAAGACCAGACGTGATGTGGCCGCTACCTCTGCTGCCAGATCGAACTCCTGGCTGCTCAACCGCAGTCGGCCGGCCTCGATGCGCGGGATCACGAGGACGTCCTCAACGAGACTGCTGAGGTGTTGGGCTTCCTGCCGCATAATGACGAGGAACTCGTCGATCTCCTCCCGGGTCAGTGAGTCCCAGCCGGCGCGGAGGGTGGCGGAGAAGCCGGCGATGCTCGTCAGTGGTGTGCGGAACTCGTGGCTGACCATCGAGACAAACTCATCCTTGAGTTCAACTACCCGGCGTTCCGCGTTGAGAGCTTCCTGGTGCTGGAGCGTGGAGGCATGTAGAGCCTGGACGGCGCTGTACAGGAGCGTTGCCACGATCGCCACTATCGCCCCTACGACTACCAGGTCGAGGACCACCTGCCGCGCTCCGCTGACTTCGGGATCGAGCATCGGCCTTGCGAAGGCCGCAACAATCGCGATGATGACGGCGGTGCCGATGACGCCGATTGCCATCGGGAAGCGCAGCAGCAGCATTGATCCTGTGAACACATAGAGGAAGGCGACGGCGCCGATCAACCCGGCATCGTCGCGAACTATCGCGATGGCGCCAATCGCCAGAATGTCGGTTACGAGCATCGGGAGCGCGCTCGAGCCGTGATGCCTCCTCCACAGGGCATCGACGGTCAAGTAGAGGCCAATGAGCAGGATCCACGCTGCCGGATCCAACCCCTGGGTCAACCCGGTGATGCCGAGGGCGCTGAGAGCAGCACCGAATATCGCCCGCATCGTGTTGATGCGCAGCCGCACATCCGTATAGGCAACCGGTGCCTGGAGGCGAGCTAGATCTGATGTTGTCACGGGTGACGTCTCACGCTGGCGATACGCTTCGCCGGTCAGACTACGCCATTTGTCGAGGGTAGAGCCTGTCTCGAGACCTAGGAGACTGCTGAGCAAAGGCGGTGAAGGCTCGCCGACCAAAGACGTGCCCGCTCACGGAGCAGCCGTCGAGTCAGAACTCGCATTGCTCAGCGGGCTCCTAGCGGGCGGCGACCAGCGCATCGAATGATTCGTCGGGAACTCTGAGATCACCCTTGCCTATGCCGATCGATAGATGTGGCTTGTAACTGCCGTGGTAGTCGGATCCGCCGGTGGCGACGATCCCGAGTTGATCGCACAATCCCGCAATGTTGCTCCGCAGATCGGGCGTGTACTCCCCGTAGTAGGACTCGATTCCGCCAAGGCCGAGTTCCACCAGCTCGGCGAAGTCAGTTCCGTACTCTTCGGCTCGCAGACCCAGCGTGTGGGGGTGGGCGATCACTGGAACTGCCTGCGACGCCCGTGCCAGGGAGATGGCTTCGGCAGCGGTGAGCTTCCGGCGTGGCGAGTATGCAGGGCGTCCCGTCGCCAGGTAGCGATCAAACGCTTCAGCGACTGAGTCGACGTAGCCCTTGCGCATCATCACTCCGGCAAAGTGCGGCCGCCCGACCACCCCTTCCCCGGCCTCGACGAGTACTTCGTCGAGGGTGACGTCGAGACCGCATTCCCGAAGGAGGCCGACGATCCGTTCGTTGCGGCCGGCCCGGCCGCGCCGCAGCTCGTCGAGGCGATTCTGCAAGGGACCCGGTTCCGGCTCGAGGAAGTAGACGAGCATGTGCATGCTCTGGTTCCGCCATTCGACGGATAGCTCTATTCCGGGGATGAAACGGATGTCGGCTGCCGCTGCAGCTGCCGCCGCACGCGGAATGCCTTCGAGGGTGTCGTGATCGGTGAGGGCGATGCCGCTCAAGCCGAGGCGGGCTGCCTGCTCGACAACCCCTTCCGGGGAATCGGAACCATCTGAGAATGTGCTGTGCAGATGAAGATCAACCGCCACGCAACGTGCCGATCAGTACGGAGGAGCTCATCCCCACACGACATTGGCTAGAGCGAGTAGGCCCACCCCGCCCACAACCCAGACGCCGACACGCTTCACCAGAGCGATCGCCTTCTTCTTGCGGGCGATCTTCGACTGCTCCGCCTGCTTCTCGGCGCGATTCTGACGCTGTCTCTCTCGTTTGTCTGTCGCCATAGCCCGGCGATTCTACCAGTGGGGGCGGGCTGTCATTCGTTTCGAGGATGCCTGTTTCCCGCTACTCGGCGATCGTGATGGACTCGATGTACAGCGTCTCGAGGGGGACGCTGATCTCACCGAACGCGTTTGGCCCGAGAGGGATTGCGGCGATTGCATCGAGGGTTTCGAAACCTTCTATGACCTTCCCGAACACGGAGTAGGCGGGGGGGAGTGGGGCGTCGGCCAGCATGATGAAGAACTGCGAACCGGTCGTGTTCGGGCCCGAATTGGCCATTGCAAGAATCCCGGTTTCATAGAGGAATCCCGAATCGGGCAACTCGTCGGGGATTGTGTACCCGGGGCCTTTTCGGCCGGTCGCAGTGGGGTCGCCTGCCTGGATCACATATCCGGGCAGGATGCGGTGAAAGACGGTTCCGTCGAAGTAACCGGCGCGGGCCAGGAACACAAACGAATTGACCGTCTCGGGGGCGATCCCGGGGTCGAGTTCTACGGATATCTCTCCGCAAGAAGTCGTGATGACTGCGGATACGGTCCCCGCAGACGAAAGACCTTGATCCTCGGGGGTGTCGAACACCATCGGAGCGATCTCGGCCGGGGCGGTGGCAGCACATGCAGTTGGTTGTGCGATGAAACCTGCGTAGTCAGAGGGCGGTTGCGGAGGCAGGGTGATCGCGGGAAGCTCGCTTGTCGTCGTCGGTTCCCCTTCGAGGGCGACAGCGGTATCGGGAGCCCCGGTGTTCGAGTCGTCCCCGCCACAGGCCGTCATGATTAGCAGCGCAACGATGGCGGCAATGAGGAACCGAAAGCGGGTTGATCGTGACATGCGGCGGGATGGTAGTTCCGCCCCGGGAGTACGCCTGTACACTCGCCCGCATGTCAATAGTTGTGCAGAAATACGGTGGAACCTCGGTCGGAGATGCTGATCGCATAAAGGCGGTCGCCGCCCGTGCCGTGGCGAAGCAAAAAGCAGGCAAGGACGTTGTCGTCGTCGTATCGGCAATGGGGAAGAGCACTGATGAGCTCATCGTCCTCGCTTCCGATGTGACCGACAACACTCATCCTCGCGAGATGGACATGCTGCTCACAGCGGGAGAGCGCATCTCGATGGCCCTGGTTGCGATGGCAATAGAGGACCACGGTGTCGGCTCGATGAGCCTTACCGGCTCGCAGGCCGGGATCTTGACCACGGAGGATCACGGTCACGCCGAGATCATCGGGATCAGAGGCGATCGGGTCAGAGAAGGATTGAACGACGGCAAGATCGTGATTGTTGCCGGGTTCCAGGGCTTTAGCCCGGAGACTCGTGATGTCACCACACTCGGCCGCGGTGGTTCAGATGCCACTGCCGTCGCCCTGGCAGCCACGCTCCGTGCCGAAGTCTGTGAGATCTATACCGATGTCGACGGCGTGTTCACCGCAGATCCGCGTCTTGTCCCCGATGCCACAAAACTCGACGAGATCTCGTTCGAAGAGATGCTCGAAATGGCTGCCGCAGGGGCGAAGGTGCTGATGGCTCGCTCCGTCGAATTCGGGCGCCGCTACAACATCCCGATACATGTCCGATCATCGTTCCACGGCAGAGAAGGAACGTGGGTCAAGGAGGAAACCATGGAAGAAGCGATTATTCGCGGTGTCGCCCACGACGTCTCGGAAGCCAAGGTGACGGTCCATGGGGTCCCCGATCAACCGGGATTGGCGGCACAACTGTTCGAGCCGCTGGCGCAGGCCGGGATCTCCGTGGACATGATCGTCCAGAACGTCTCTCTCCAGGGTGTCACCGACATCAGCTTCACGGTTCCAAGGGCGGATCTCGACATGGCGAAGAAGGTTTCGGCCAACGCGGTGGACGAGATCGGCGCTGCAGGAGTCGATGTCGACCACAACATCGCCAAGGTGTCGCTCATCGGTGCCGGCATGAAGGACGAACTGGGTATCGCCGGGAAGATGTTTCGCATCCTCGCCGACCACGACGTAAACATCGAAATGATCAGTACGTCGCCGATTCGCATATCCTGTGTGGTTCGAGGCGAGGATGTGACAGCCGCGGTGCGTGGTCTCCACGACGGGTTCTCACTCGGCCAAGACGAGGAGAGTGCAGAAAATGGGTAAGAGGACAGCGATCGTTGGGGCAACCGGTGCCGTCGGCACCACCATGCTCTCGATCCTCGAACAGCGTGATTTCCCGGTATCGGACCTGCGCCTCATGGCGTCGGCCCGATCTGCAGGCAGAGTCGTCCCAACGAAGTGGGGCGATGTCACCGTCGAGGACCTGGCGACTGCCGATCCTGCGGGCGTCGAGGTTGCCCTGTTTTCGGCAGGGGGTTCCCGGTCGAAGGAGTTTGCGCCGAAGTTTGCCGCCGCGGGCGGCGTCGTCATCGACAACTCGTCGGCCTTCCGGCAGGACTCGAATGTGCCGCTGGTCGTCGCCCAGGTGAACGATGCTGCGATCAAGGATCATCAGGGAATCGTCGCCAATCCCAATTGCACGACGATGGTGCTGATGATGGCGGCTGGTCCGCTCCATCAGGCAGCGGGTTTGAATCGGATGACGGCCACGTCGTACCAGTCGGTGTCTGGTTCCGGTCAAACCGGCATGGAGGTGCTCACCCACGAACTCGACATCCTCGGCAAGGATCGCGAGACCCTGTCTCAGGGCGGCTGGTCCGATCCGAACAGCGATCTCTACAGCAGGCCGATTGGCTTCAACGTCCTCGCCCATGCAGGCTCCTTCACCGAGCAGGGCTATACCGACGAGGAGTGGAAGCTGGTCCACGAGACTCGGAAGATCCTCGAATCGTCTGCCATCAGGGTCGAGCCGTTCTGTGTTCGGGTACCCGTGATGGTCGGTCACGGGATCGCGGCGACGATGTTCTTCGATCGGCCGGTTGCTCTCGACGAGGCCAACGAGATCCTGGCGGCTGCACCCGGCGCTCAGCTGTGGGATGACTCGAAGGTTCCAACACCGCTCGACTCTGCCGGCATCGATGATGTGCTCATCGGACGCGTCAGGCCGACCGTTGGCGACGAAGGCGGCATCAGCTTGTGGACGGTTGGTGACAACCTGCGGAAGGGCGCGGCCCTCAACGCAGTCCAGCTGGCGGAACTGGTCTGAACGCAGATTCGGCCTCGCCGGAGCTTATGTATCCGTACCGATTTGCCGATAGATGAGGTACGGTGGAATAGGTCCGGAAGAGGCTGGAATGATTGCCAAAACCTCAATCGTCATAGAACGCTCTATCGATGAAGTCTTCGCGTACGTGAGCAATGTCGAGAACATGCCACGTTGGGTGTCCGGTGTGTCACGGGTGAAGCTTCTATCCGACCGGGTCAAGGCAGGAGCCCGGTTCACCGCCGATTATGCCGACGGCTTGCGCCGATCCGGTATCGACTTCAAGGTTGTCGAATTCGAGCCCCCTGTGCGATTTACCACCAAATCCGAGCTCGGCCCGTTCTCGTTTCCCTTCCGGGGTACCCTCGAGCTGCGCTCTGTCGGCAACGCCACGGAGGTGACGACCAACGTCGAAACCGGGCCGGACAGCTTGGCGACGCGACTCGTCGGCGTCCTGTTCGGACCATTCCTGCGGCGCAGCACGAAACGGCGGCTGCAGGAGGAACTGCAGGCCCTGCGAGCCAGTATTACCCGAAGCAGCGTCTGAGCCTGCGCCCAACCTCGATGGCGCCACCACATCGGGGGAACCTTCCGAGACGAGCTGTTGGCGGCGCCGGGCAAGTGGACGGCCATCGCCGAGATAGCGCCCGGGATCGTGTTCATCGGCGTAATCTCATCTTTGGGCGGTGAACGCCTACCGATCCATTCATCTGCCCTCTCCGACATCGAGACCGTAATCCCCGACGAATCCCTCCCGGTTCCCTGCAGTTGGTTGTGAGCGGTGCCAACAGGCCGGTGCGCATTGAGATGTCGTCCCGTAACCGAAAGGAGAGGGAATCGCTACGACAGGCGATCCTGGAGGCGGTGCGCCGCGCCTGAAATGGGAAGAGGCCGGCATTGCTGCCGGCCCCTGGTCGGGACGGCCGGATTTGAACCGGCGACCTCCTCGTCCCGAACGAGGCGCGCTACCAAGCTGCGCTACGTCCCGTGGAGGTGAGAGTGTAGCCATGCCTCGGCGGCAGGAATAGCCGGTGGCGGCCCTCGTCAGACCTTCTCGACCCGGATGCGGTCGATCCGGTTGCGGTCCATCCGCATCACCACCAGCCGGTAATCGTCGATGGTCAACTGGTGCCCGTCTGCGGGGATGCGTCCCGCTATGGCCAGGAAGAGGCCACCGATCGTGCTGTAAGGCCCCTCGGGGAACGTGTGATCGAGAGCGTCGTCGAGATCGTCGATGGCGAGGCGGCCGTCCGCCATCCACCTTTCGGGGCCGACCTGGACGATCTCCGGGACTCCGGGGTCGTATTCGTCCTGGAGCTCGCCGACAAGTTCGGAAACGAGGTCCTTGATGGTGACGATGCCTTCTATGCCGCCGTGCTCGTCGAGGACGAGCGCAAACGTGAAGCGGCGGGCGCGCATATCCTGCAAGACACGGAGGATCGGCGCCGACTCGGGTATGTAGTTTGCCGTGCGAACAAGTGCCGAGATCTCGCCGGGACTCGGCTCTCCCGGCAGACGGAGGACATCCTTCACGTAGAGGATTCCAGCGAGATCATCCAGATCGCCCCCGGTAACCGGGAAACGGGAGTGAGCGGCGTTCGTGATTGCTTTGCGGACGTTGCCGATGGTCACCGGATTGCCCAGAGTCACGATGTCGACCCGTGGGGTCATCACGTCCTTGACCGGGCGGTCCGCAAGGGTAAAAAGAGAGTCGATGATCTCGCGTTCGGCAGCCTCGATCTCGCCACCGGCTGCGCTGAGTTCGGCCAGCGCCCTGATGTCTGCCTCGGTGACTCCCCGGTTCTCGTCGTCTGTCGGGATCCTGAACAGCCGGAGGAGGCCGCGGGTCACCCAGGTGAAGAACCGGGCAATGGGGCCAAGCACCAGTGACAAACGCCAGATGGTCGGCGCAACCGCCAGTGAGAACCGTTCAGGGTGGCGAGCGGCGATTGTCTTCGGGGTGATCTCGCCGACAATCAAGACCACGACAGTGACCACTGCGGTCGAAACCCAGGGTCCCCATTGCTCTCCGAGAAGAGAGATGAACAGAGTCGTGGCGACGGCAGCGCCGAGGATGTTGACGAGGTTGTTCGCCACCAGCAGGGTCGACAAGAGGCGCTCCGGATCGGCGACGAGTTGGGCAACACGTTTGCCCCGCCTTCCCAGCGACGAGACCTGGTGGACTCGCTCCCGGCCGATGCCGATGAGGGCGGTTTCCGATCCGGAGAAGAAGCCCGACCCCACAGCGCAGAAGGCCAGGATCACCAGATAGATGACGTTTGTTGGATTCACCGCGCCATTCCCGTAGGCGTCTTCGTAGGCGTCTTCGCAGCCGAGGAGTAGAGACTGCCCTTGTGGGGAGGAGGCAGGGGCAGCGGACTAGCCGCCCGCTGAGCAATGCGAGTTCTGACTCGGCGACTGCTCCGTGAGTGGGCACTTCGTTGTTCGGGCGAGCCTTCACCGCCTTTGTTCAACGGTCTCCTAACCGCCAAGCGCAGCCTCAACAGCTTTGCGGATGTCATTTGCGGTAAACGGCTTGACCACCCAGCCGGCGACGCCGGCGCGTTTGGCGAGGAAGCTGTCGTCCTTGCGGTCGAGTAGGAGAACCACAGGGACCTCGTCCTCCCCGTCGAGTGCGGCCTGCTGATGCAGATCACGGGCGATCGCCATCCCCCCCATGCTTGCCACCTGGAGATCGATCACCACGAGATTCGGGTTCTCCGAACGCACCGCGTTCTTTGCGGTTGCCGGGTCGGTGTGGTCCACCAACGCGTAGTCTGGCTCGGTGAGAGCCGCGTGGACCTCATTGCGGGCCCACTGTTCGTCGGCGATGACCATGATGCGTGCTGCCATGGCGGGCAGAGTACTACCGGGGGAGGCTGTGCAGCATTCTGCGTGGCCGTGACGGTTACCATGCGGCGTCGTGTTGAGACGCCTCTCCTTCTTCTTGTTTGTGATAGCCGCCGTGGTCGGCGCCATACCCGCTGTGGCCCAGGACGATGCGGCCGGACCGGTCGTTGTCGCCGACGTTCGCGGGCCGCTCGACCAGCGAGGCCTTGACTTCATGGTTGATGCCATCGGCACAGAAGATGCGCAGGTCGTCGTGCTCAAGCTCGACAATCCCGGTATCGCATCCGGAGATCTCGCAGATCTGTTCAGATTGCTGGAGACATCGGCTACTCCGGTCGTTGCCTGGGTTGGTCCCGAGCGTGCCGTTGCCTACGGCGGGGTGGCGCAACTACTCAATCAGGTAGCCGTTGCCGGGGCTGCTCCCGGTGCTCGCATCGGGTTTACGGCTCCCACAGTCGTCGACGACACCCTCACCGTGATTGCCGGGGAATGGGCCTGGGAATTGCGAGAGGATGAGGTCGTGATTGAGGATGTCGATTCCCTCGAGCCGATAGAGATCGTGCAACCGACCATCGGGCAATTCATCGCAGCTCTGGATGGCATGGAGGCGAACACCGGATCTCGAAGTGTGGTCCTGGAAACTGCGACCGAGATTGTGCTCGACGACGGCACTGTCGCCACCGTTTCGTCTGTGGAGGTGCGGTTTCTCAAGCCGACACTGCTGACGCGTTTCCTCCGGCTTGGAACCCGGCCGGATGCCGCATTTTTCTTCCTCGTCGCCGGACTAGCCGCAGCCGCCTTCGAGTTCTATGCGGCCGGAGCCGGAGTCGCCGCGGCCGTCGCCGTGCTGTCTTTGTTCCTTGCCGGTTACGGCTTTGCCACCCTTCCGATGAACTGGTGGGCAGTGGTGCTGGCCGTCCTCGGTATGGGCCTCTACACGTGGGACTTCCAGCGCCACGAACTCGGGATCCGCAGCATCGTCGGAACGATTCTTCTCTTGTGGGGCGGGTTGTGGTTCGTCGGCGGGACCGCACAAATCAGCACCAAATGGTGGACGGTGGTGATCACCGTTGCCGGAATCATGCTCTTCTACCTATTCGCCATGACCACGATCGTGCGCTCACGTTTTGGTACGCCGACCATTGGCCGGGAACATCTGGTGGGCATGACCGGGACCGCTGAGACCGCCCTGCAACCCGATGGTGTCGTGGTGATCGATGGTGCCCGTTGGCGGGCCCGGGCTCATCGGGCGGCCGCGGTAGAGCCCGGTTCACCCGTTGAAGTGTTGGCCGTGGAGGGGACGACGTTGCAGGTAGCACCGCCCGTCGAATGACTCAGTTCGAACTGATCGCGAAAACTGTCCTTAGAACTCCCAGGTTATTCCTGGCGTGAGTCGGATTAGGTGCCTAAGTTCCTCCAGCCGCTGCATTGTCGCTCTAAGGAGGAGGAGCCCGTGACGCCGATGGATCGTTCGTGGCAGCCGATCGCGCTGTGTAGGGGGAATCACTCTCATTTGTTCTTTCCACCTACAACTTCCGAAAGGAAGGACGAGCGAGAACGTCGGGAGGCCAGGGCCAAGTCCATATGCCAGGTGTGCCCCGTACAGGGCTCGTGTCTGGAATATGCAGTCGAGTCGACCGAGCAGTACGGCATCTGGGGCGGGTTCACCGAGACCGAGCGCCGTCAGATCCCGGCCGCCGTCTGACGGTAGCTAGCTCCGGACCGACCTCACGTCGCCGTGGCGCGTCGTAATCCCCTGCTTATCGAACCACTCGAGTAACGGAATGGCCTGGCGTCGGGTGACCCCAACCAAATCGCGAAACTCTGCGACGGTGAACTCATGTGGCACCTCCCGCAAGCGCTGTTCTATGGCGTCGATCTGATGCGGGAGATAGACGAGGTCGTCGGCGATTTTGACCAGTTCGTCTGCCCGAATCAGCGCATGCACCAGTTCCACGCTGAGACCCAGCTGTGAAGCCCTCGGAACCGCAAGTCCGATCTGCAAGGTGTCCCTCGCCGCATCCCAGGCCTTCTGTTCGCTGGGAGTCAGGCCGGCGGAGAACTCCGTCAGCCTCACCGTGGCTCCGTCGTCGGTGATCGTCTCACTCCCCGCGATGAGGGCGCCGACCGCATCGGGGTCGATACCAAGCGATGAATTGAGAGTTGCCCGAGGTATCCCGGGGCGGAGCCGGTTCTCGCTGTGAAAACGGTTCACCGTTGCCACCATCTCATCGTGCAGCGCGATTGCTCTTCGTTCGGCCATGATCAGTGTTCCGGTGCGGTAGGGCGATGAGGGTCTGCCTCCGCCGGAGTCGCGTTCGAGGTCGGTGATGCTGGCGATCCCCCTCACCTCGAGCAACGCATCGGCGATCTCATCCGCGCCATCCGCCGCTGCAGCCTCGAGCCCTGGGACTGCATCCCGAAGTGCCGATCCCCGTTCGAGGGGATTGGGGTCGAGAACCAATCCGCCACCTACCACGGCGCGGCGTCCTGTCTCCCGCAGGATGAACCGATCACCGGCGTGCAGGGGGAGAGGAGTGCGTGATCGGAGTACGACTGCGGCTCCGGCGGCATCGGGTGTGATGATCCTGACGTCGACCGGCCAGGCCCCGCTCCCCGCATGGAGGTGGTAGGCACCACGACCGGATAGTCCACCCTCGAAGCGGCGGACGAGTTGGACCTCTGCGAGGAACCGGGACGACGAGGCAAAGTCCCCGGGACGGCCGAGCATTGCGCCGCGCCCGACGTCTTCCACGCCGGTGATATTGAGGGCGGCCCGGGTTCCCGGTGCCAACCTGGTGACCGTAGCGTCGTGGCTCTGCAGCCCTCGGACGCGAGCGAGCTGTTCTCCCGGCCAAAGCGTCAGGGTGTCGTCATCCGTGATCGACCCCCCGGTGAGGGTTCCGGTCACTACCAGTCCCGCCCCGGCGACACGGAAGGAACGGTCTACCCAAATCCGGGGCCGTCCGCTGTCGACCGGAGGCCCGGCACTCCGCAGTTGATCATCGAGAGCCGACTGCAGCGACGTCATCCCTTCCCCGGTCACCGGAGACACTCTGATGACGGGCCAGTCGGCCAGATGGGTACCTTCGACGGCCTCAATGACGCTCAGCTCTGCGAAATCTGCCGTGTCTTCGTTTGCGAGGTCGATACGAGTGAGTGCGATGACCCCGTGAGCAGTGCCGAGCAGATCGAGGATGGCGAGATGCTCCTCGCTCTGCGGCATCCAGCCCTCGTCTGCGGCAACAACGAACAGGGAGACATCCACCGCACCGACGCCGGCGAGCATGTTCTTGATAAACCGTTCGTGCCCGGGAACGTCCACGAAGCCGACCGAGGTGTCGCCGATATTCGTCCAGGCAAAGCCGAGGTCAATGGTGAGACCGCGTTCCTTCTCTTCGGCCCCAACGCCTAGACCAGAGTGGATTTGCCGTGGTCGACATGACCCGCCGTGGCAACGATCGCCATGTCTATTCCGCGACTGGAGTTAGTTGTGGGGGTAAAACCCCACCACGTACGCCAGACGTCGATGCCGACAGCGTTTCGGCGATGAGAGCGTCGTCCGCGGGATCAACGGTGCGCAGATCGATGACGAGGGTCCCTTCGCGGCGGCGGGCAAGGATTGGTGGCGATGCCGCGAGCAACTTCTCCCACAAAGTGTCGGCGCTGCCGGCGAGATGCAGGTTGGGTGATGGGATGGTTTCGCCGGGGACCGATCCCGCACCGGGGACTGACTCCCCCCGCACGACCTCGCCCTTGCCCTCGAGCCGGTCCAGCAGCTGCTGATGGCGCAATTCGAGTTCGTCGTATGACAACGAAACCATCGCCCAAAAAGGTATGGAGGTTCCGCGGCCGGACGCGTACATCTCGAGGGTGCTCGCCAACGCGGCGTGGGTGCTGCCGTCGATACGCAACGCACGTGCCAGTGGGTGGGTGGCCATTCTCTGGATGAGGTCGGCCCTCCCAACCGCAATCCCTGCCTGCGGTCCGCCCAGGAGCTTGTCTCCGGAGAACAGGACCAGATCCGCTCCGTCGTCGAGCGTCTGACGAACTCCGGGTTCCTCTGCCAGCCATTGCGGGGGGCTCCCGGGCATCCAGGGCACATTGGCGTCAAGAAGGCCGCTGCCCACGTCGGCGATAAGCGGGACGTCCGACCGCCGAGCGAGGGTCGCCAGCGCCTCATAGGAGACGGACTCCGCAAATCCCTCGAGCCGGTAGTTGGATGGGTGCACTTTGAGGATGGCGGCGGCGTCGCCGATCACGGCCTCATAGTCGGACAGACGGGTGCGGTTGGTCGTCCCCACCTCGAGGAGCGACGCTCCTGAAGCCGCCATTAGCTCGGGAAGCCGGAAGGATCCGCCGATCTCGATCTCCTCACCACGAGAAACGACCGCCTTCCCGGTACCGGCAACAGCCGCAAGAGCGAGCAGCAACGCAGCCGCGTTGTTGTTGACCACGAGGGCGTCCTCCGCCCCGGTCAGCGACTGGAGCAGTCGGCGGGCATATGCCGCCCGCTTGCCCCGGTTGCCGGTGGTGATGTCCATCTCCACGGTTGCGGGGTGGGTGGCAACGGTTGCGGAGAGATCATTCGACTCAGCCGCCAGAGTGGCTCGGCCCAGATTGGTGTGCAGGAGCACACCGGTCGCGTTGATGACCCGGATCGGTTTGAGAGCGAGCAATTCCGCGGCAACCGAACGAGCATGGGATAGGGGATCCACCGGACTCTTCCCTTCGTCGAGCAGACGACGGGCTGTTTCGATGGCTTCCCGGGCAACAGTTGTGGCCAGGTCGATGACCAGGCCCTCTGCGGAGAGTTGGCCGGCTAGGTCATCCACCCTGGGTAGGTCCCGATATTCCATGTGGCAGAGCCTACCCATGCCGGTATCCTCGCCGAGATGCGCCCAACATCCATCCTGTTTCTCTTGTTCATTCTCATTCCGCCCATTGAGATCGGGTTGTTCATCGCGATCGGGGGCCGGATCGGTTTGTGGCCCACCCTGGGGATCGTCCTGGTGACGGCCGTCATCGGTGCATCTTTGGTTTCCCGGCAGGGCCGGGCCGAGTTGATCCGGCTGCAGACAGAATTTGCGGCAGGCCAATTCCCGGCCAAGCCGCTGGCTCACGGTGCGATGATCCTGGTCGCAGGTGCGCTCCTCATTACCCCCGGGTTCCTGACCGATGCCATCGGTTTTGCGCTCTTGTCCCCGCCGATTCGAGAAGCCCTACGCAAGTGGGGTGTGCGCCGCTGGTCCAATCGGGTGATGGTGCTGTGACCGTAGCGCCGCGTCCGTCGGCAACGATCTGCGTCGTCTATCAGGCTCCCGCCGGCATCGAAGTGCTCATGGTGAGGCGTAGCGCCAAAACCCGGTTCATGCCCGGCGCCTGGGTGTTCCCCGGCGGCATCGTCGATGCGGAGGACCACGATCCGGCCGTTGCCGCCATCATCACGAACGTTGAGCATCCCGTCTTGCTGCCCTGGCTGGCTGCCGCCTTCCGCGAACTGGTCGAAGAAACCGGCATCTGGCTGATCGATCCTCCAGCCATTTCAGGTGCCGATCGATCCAACGTGTTTCGCTCCGCGATGGACAATGGGAGTGTCTTTCCCGCGGATCGCACTGCGTACTTCGCCAACTGGATAACTCCCAGCATGCTCCCCGTCCGATTTGACGCACGGTTCTTCCTTGCTGCCGTTGACGGCGCGATGGAATCGTATCCCGACGGTGATGAGGTCGACGCCGCCGAGTTCGTGAATGTGGAGGAGGCGTTGCGGCGCTCCGCCGCAGGGGAGTGGCAGGTGCCGTTTCCCACGCAGCGCACCCTTGCCCAGATTGCAGCATTCGACTCGGTCGACGCCGCGATCGACGGTTGGCGAAGTCGGCCGGTAATCTCCGTCCAACCTCGAATCCGACTCGACGCCGATGGCCCGTTCGAGGTCGTTATGCCGGGCGATCCCGGGTTCGATGATCTGACGGATGGGCCCGTCGATCCCGACGCTCTGCGAGCGGCGAATCGGATTGCAGGGGACGGTGTCGGCCGGCCGGCGGAGGTGCTCGTTGACGAGGATTGAGCTTGTCCGCGCTCCCAATCCGGGTCCGCTTACGGGGCCCGGCACAAACTCGTACCTGATCGAATCGGAGGGCGAGGCAATCGTCCTCGATCCCGGTCCCGTTATCGACGAGCACCTTGCCGCCATTCGGGTGGCGCTAACGGGATTGACGCCGGTTGGTGTCGCGGTGACCCACACCCACCCGGACCACGCACCTTCCGCCAACGGGCTTGGCGTCGAGCTAGACGTTCCTGTATTCGGCTTTGCCGACGGTCCCGGCTTCATGCCGACGGATCGGCTCGAGGACGGTTCGCCGATCGGCTTCGGCGTCACCGAGCTGGTCGCGGTGCATACGCCGGGGCACACCGCCGATCACCTGTGTTTCCGGCTCGGCGAATATCTGTTCACCGGCGATCACATTGTCGGTGGCTCCACCGTTATCGTGGAAGATGCCGCCGCCTACATGTCGTCGCTGGAGAAGGTTGCCGGTCTCGATCCGGCGCATCTGTATCCGGGTCACGGTCCCGACCTGCCCGACGCTAGGCGCGTGATCGACGAGTACATCGCACATCGCGTCGAGAGGGAGCAGCAGGTGCTGGGGGCAGTGCGTAACGGTGCCGGAACCGTCGACGACATCGTCGACGTGGTCTACGCAGGCCTCGATCCGGCATTGCGCATGGCCGCCGTGTTTCAGGTGCACACCCAGCTCACGAAGCTCAAAAACGAAGGTTGGGTAGTCTTGGACGCAGGCGGGGCACAGGGAACGACGTCGGTTCGATTGGTGGAGAGAGCGTGAGTGTGAGACGGGTCATCGTTACAGCGGTCGCCTTCGTCGTCGCGCTCACTCCCGCCTTCACTGTTGCCGCCCAGACAGAAATCACTCGGGACGATATTGCCGCTGCCGAGGCGGAGCGGAGGGAGATATCGGCCAACCTCCAATCCGTCACCGGCGACTACGACGCTTCCGTTGCCCGGCTCATCGAGCTCGAGAACTCTCTCACCTCGCTCGGTATCGAACTGTCGGAAAAGGAGCAGGATCTTGCGTTCGCCAGGGTCGCGGCTCGCGACGTGGCCACCGATCGCTACAAGTACGCCGGGGCTTCGACGTCGGTGCTCTTCCACTCCGCCACGATCCAGGATGTTCCCATCCGGGCCGGATACCTTGCTCTGCTGAGTCGTGAGGGGACCGACACAGTTATCAGGCTGTTCGCCCTGGAGGAGAGTTACCGAGAGCAGCAGGCTGTGGTGGAACAGGCGCTATCCAGCCAGATCGATACGAAGAACGAACTCGAGACCCTGGCGACGTCGATCCTGAGCCAGCTCGAAGCAGCCAATCGGGATTACGACGCCATCGTCAGGGCCTACGAGATCCAGGAAGAGGAGCGCCGCCAACGGGAGGAAGCCGAGCGGCTCCGTCGCGAGGAAGAGGAACGTCGGGCCCGGGAGGCGACCTCGACGACGACCACCACCCCGGCGGTGACCACGACCACCGTTTCCGGAGAGAGCACAACCACTACCGAAGGGCCCGCAGGCTCGAGCACGACGACAACCGAGCCGCCCACTACGACGACAGAGCCTCCACCTTCGGGAGCTTCGATGGTGTGCCCGGTGAACGGAGCGGTGGCCTTCACCGACACGTGGGGCGCACCGCGGTCGGGCGGCCGCTCCCATAAGGGGGTCGACATGATTGCTGCGCGGGGCACACCCCTTGTGGCCATCGAGGCCGGCACCGTCAAGCGAATGCGCAACAGTGCCCTCGGGGGAATCACAGTGACGCTCAAGGGCGTGAGCGGCGACGAGTACTACTACGCCCATCTCGACGGATGGGCCGCTGGTCTGGCTGTAGGTCAGAGCCTGAGTGTCGGTGGATTGCTCGGTTATGTGGGGAGTACCGGCAATGCCCAGTACACGGTGCCGCATCTCCACTTCGAATGGGCACCGGGCGGCGGCGCCGCCGTCAATCCCTACCCGCTCGTTGCGGGCCTGTGTCTGTAACCCCTCGCTTCTTGCGTAGCTGGTGCCGGTATTTCGGCAGGGTCAACGCAAGAACGGATGGGTCCGGGTCTCCCTCGCTTCTTGCGTAGCTGGTGCCGGTATTTCGGCAGGGTCAACGCAAGAACGGATGGGTTCGGCAGGAACGGATGGGTCCGGCCCACACGTCCGGCGACTCAGCCCATTTGGGCGAGTTGCTCGGCTACCAAGGTGAGGCGGGCAGAGCAACCATCGTCGGCGATTGGTGGCAGCAACGAGGTCAGCGACTTTGCGGCAGAGGTGACTGCCGTTGCTGCCGGCGAATCGGGCTCTGCGACCACGACGGGATTCCCGGCGTCACCCCCCTCGGCAACTCTGGGATCAATCGGCACCGCCCCGAGCAACTCAACACCCAGATCCGCCGCCAGGGCATTTCCGCCGCCCGACCCGAACAGCGGATAGTGCTCGCCGCCGGGAGTGGTGAAACCGGACATGTTCTCGATCACGCCGATAACCGGCATGTGTGAGCGCCGAGCCATGTCGGCGACCCGGGCCGCCACCTTCTGCGCCGCCAGCTGCGGTGTGGTCACGACCACCATCTCCGCCTGGGGGAGCAGGCGTGCCAGCGCCATCTGTACGTCGCCGGTTCCCGGTGGCATGTCAAGCAACAGATAGTCGAGGTTCTCTGGCCAGGCAACGTCACGCAAGAACTGTTCCAGAGCCTTCGACAGCATCAGGCCGCGCCACATGAGGGCTGTGTCTTCGTCGTCGAGTAGTAGGCCCGTGGATACGACATTTAGGTCGTAAGTCTCCGCCGGGATGATCTTGCCGTCAGTGCCCGCTTCAAGTCTCGCACCGCCGAGCCCGAGGATCCGCGGGATCGAGAACCCCCAGATGTCTGCGTCGAGCAACCCCACCCGGTGCCCCTGTGCCGAGATCGCCAGCGCCAGGTTGGCGCTGAGCGATGACTTGCCGACGCCACCCTTGCCGCTGCTGACGGCGACAACCCTCGTGTTGGGGTGCACCATGGTCGGCTCGGACTGCTCTCGAGCTCGCAGCCGGGCTCGCTCCATCAGCTCGGTTCGCTCCGTCTGGGTCATGGCCCCGATTTCGACCTTGACGTCTGCGACGTCGGGGACCGCCCGTAGCTTGCGAAGCACTTCGTTTTCGATCTGATCTCGCAGCGGGCATGCGGCGATTGTCAGGGCGACCTTCACGGTGACCGCCGACCCGTCGATCCGCACGTCCTTGACCATGCCGAGATCGACGATGTCGGCCCCCAATTCGGGGTCAATTACTCGCCGCAGAGCCGCTTCGATATCCGTCAACTGAACCATGACGGGAAGCGTAGACTGCCGGCGGGAGTAAAAAAACCTATCGCCATAGTGGGAACTGTCCCATATAATCCGGCGCATCCAGACACCGCGAGGTCCCAAAAACATGATCACTAACGACGAAACCAACACCGTCACCGGCGTGATGCTCAGCAGCAGTGCCGCCGCCAAGGTGAGCGAACTGATCGAAGCCGAGGGCGATGAGAGCCTTTCGCTACGTCTCGCAGTCCGGCCCGGAGGGTGTTCCGGCTTCTCATATGACATGTACTTCGATTCAGCCGTCGACGAGTCCGACATCGTCAACGAAACCGACGGGGTCCGGGTTGTCGTCGACCCTGAGAGCGCGGCAATGGTTGGCGGTGCCACGATCGACTTCCGTGACGGTCTCCAGGGCGCCGGGTTTGCGATCAACAATCCCAACGAGCAGCGCTCGTGCGGTTGCGGCCAGTCGTTCTGCTGAACTCCCGGTCCGGAATCCCCCAGCTAGCCTGAGCCTATGGCTCGGCGCGGCAGTTGTCTCAGTAGCGGTTGCCTGACCTTTATCGTTGTTGTTGTGCTGGTACCTATCAGCCTCGGTGTCGGCTGGTGGTTGTTCTCGAACATTGGGCGCGTCCTCACCCACGACAGCGCCGATGCGGTGGTCGTCGACCTCATCCCGACGGTCGACAGCGACGGGGACACTCTCTACAGGCCCGTCTACGAGTTCGATGTAGACGGACGGGCCTATCGGTACGAGTCGCTGGTCAACCTGGGTGGGCTGGTTGTCCCCGACATCGGCGATAGAAAGACCCTCCTCTACAACCCGGAGAACCCATCCGATGCCCGGGTGCGCAACTACTTCCTGCTGCTTGGTCTTCCGGCAATCCTCCTCGCGATCCCGCTCGTGGCGATCTTTGGCATCTTGTACGCCGCGGTCCGAAGGAGACGATTGCAGGACGGTGCCGCAACCGCAGTGACCACCGGGCAGGTCCCACCTTGGGGACCCTCGGGCGATGTGACCTACTCACCAACATCTCCGCTCTCGACTGCGTCGACGGGGGACATCATCGAAGCCACGTTCATGGGCACCGAGCCGTCGCAGATGGATGCGGCGGGTGATGTTCGCTATCGAGTCAAAGCTCGCGCCGAGATAGACGGTGTGCTGCACCGGTTCCGCGGCGAATGGGTCGACGAGGACCCGACCCTTCTCTTCATGGAGCGGGGGAATACGGTCCAGGTGCGTGTCGATCGCAATGATCCGTCGCGATACGAGGTGCTGATGCCGGCGGCGGATTGACGGCCGTTAGCCTGATGGCCATGACCAACCGGAGGTAACCGTGCCAAAGAAGATTCTCGACGTGCCCACTGCTCCCGCCCCCGTCGGCCCGTATTCGGTGGCCACAGAGGCCAATGGCTTTGTGTTCGTTTCCGGCCAACTCGGCATGGATACCGCCGCCGGCAAGTTGGTGGATGGCGGTGTTGAAGCGGAAACCCACCAGATAATGAAGAACCTGGGCTCGATCCTGGGCGATCTCGGGCTTGACTACGACGACATCGTCAAGACCACCATCTTCCTCACCGACATGGGTGATTTCCCCGTCGTCAACGCGGCATACGGTGAGTACGTCGACGCCGCCAAGCCGGCCCGCTCAACCGTCGAGGTAGCCGCTCTTCCGCTCGGTGTCGCCATCGAGATCGAGGTCATCGCGGCGCGGTAGCAGGTGGCCGATTGGGGGATATGGTTGTCTGCGGGAACTGCTGGCGCCTTGTTGATGCAGCGACACCCGAATGCCCCCGCTGTCACATTGAGGTGGGCTCGGGCGAAATCGATGCGGTGAAACTGCACGTCCTGCCGCCGAGACTGTCCCGGATTTCGTAGGCGGCACCCCCTCGTTCCTCCGATTGGATTGAGCCCTGAGACGGGTGATTCTGCGGGAAAGGGCGCAGCTGTTGATGGCTTCTCCTGAATCTCGTTCCTCCCACGCCTAGTAGCGTTTGAGTACATCGTTGCTCGAGGAGGTCTTACCCGTGAACCGTGATCAGATTCTGCGTGCGCTTGGGCTGGAGGACGTGAATCCCGGGGCGTTCGCCGCCGGGTGGCTCGACACCGGAGGCGACCTCCTCACCAGCTACGACCCGACGACCGGCGAGGCGATCGCCTCCGTCAAACAGGCCACGGTCGAGGACTACGAAAAGGTTGTTGCCAACGCCGCCGAGGTGTTCAAGGAGTGGCGGATGCTGCCCGCTCCTGCTCGCGGCGAGTACATCCGCAAACTGGGCAACGCGCTACGCGAATACAAGGATCCACTCGGCTCCCTCGTGTCATACGAGATGGGCAAAATCAAGCCCGAGGGTGACGGCGAGGTTCAGGAAATGATCGACATTGCCGACTTTGCGGTCGGTCTTTCCCGCCAGCTCTACGGCTTGACGATGGGGTCGGAGCGCCCTCGTCACCGTATGTATGAGCAATGGCATCCGCTGGGACCGGTCGGTGTCATCACCTCGTTCAACTTTCCGACCGCAGTGTGGGCATGGAACTCGTGCATCGCCGGTGTGTGTGGCGATGCGATGATCTGGAAGCCTTCCAGTTCGACACCGCTCACGGCGGTTGCGGTGACGAAGATCGCTCAGGAGGTCATGGCCGGGTCCGGGTTCGAGGGTGTCTTCAACCTGGTAGTTGGTCCGGGGCGCAGTGTCGGTGACACGATGATCAACGACCGACGGGTCCCTCTGATCTCCGCGACCGGATCCTGCGACATGGGCGAGAAGGTCGGCACCGCCGTTGCCAAGAGGCTGGGCCGGTCTCTGCTGGAGCTTGGTGGCAACAACGCCATCATTGTGATGGACGATGCCGATGTCGATCTCGTCGTTCGCGGGTCTCTGTTTGCTGCGGTGGGTACCGCCGGGCAGCGGTGCACCTCGCTGCGGAGGGTCATCATTCAGAAAGGTATCTCCGCCGAGGTCACCGCCAAGCTTGTCGAGGCGTATGGCAAGGTTCCGATTGGTGATCCGCTTGCAGACGGGATCCTCATGGGTCCGCTGATCAACCAGAGTGCCGTTCAAACATATGCGGCCGCAGTTGAGATCGCCCAGGAACAGGGCGGTGAGCTGCTTTGCGGAGGCAACGTGCTCGATCGCGGGGGTCACTTCGTCGAGCCGACCATCATCAAGATGCCTGCCGATGCGCCGATTCTCGGGGTGGAGACGTTTGCTCCGATTCTCTACATCATCGAATTCGATGAGCTGAGTGAAGCGATCGCCATCAACAACGGTGTCACCCAGGGTCTGTCGTCGGCGATCTTCACCGACTCGGTCAAGTCTGCCGAGCGTTTCCTGTCGCATGAGGGCTCAGATTGCGGCATCGCCAACGTCAACATCGGAACCTCCGGTGCCGAGATCGGTGGGGCGTTCGGCGGCGAGAAGGAAACCGGTGGTGGCCGCGAGTCCGGGTCGGACTCCTGGAAGGCGTACATGCGCCGCCAGACCGTAACCATCAACTGGAGTGACGAACTGCCGCTGGCCCAGGGCATCGAATTCGGCTGAGATCCCCCGTTCCGGCGTTAGCGGTGCCGGGATACCGGCACCAGCTACGCAAGAACTGGTACTCGTTCGGGTGTCCCCAGGAGTCGATGACGATCACCTACTACGGCGACATCGTGGGAAGTCATCGGCCTGGAGGTGGCGCCGGGCGAGCCGCTGCCCCCGGGGGCTTAGCGCCGAGCCTGCCGGGCGAACGGCCTTTCTCTAGTCGTTTAGGGCAAACGGCGGGTACTCGTCGGTGAGGCTGAACTGCCAGGCGTTTATTCGAACCGACCAGCGCAGCGTTCCCAGCACGAAGTTGAAGATGCCGTCCGGGTAGACACCGGTGAAGGCAATCGCCCAGAAGGCGATCCAGCCGGCGATTGCGGCAACGATGCCGAGGACCTGGATAACGATGATGTGGGGCAGCAGCAATAAGCCTTTGATGCCCCACAAGATGCCGGTTACGGCCAGCCCGCGGCTGCGTTCGAGAGTGGGTTCTGTGATGACCACCGTTGCCGGATAATCCGGCTGTTCGAGAGCAAACGCCGGATACTCATCACGCATGCTGGCGATCCAGGCGCTGATCCTGGTGCTCCACCCGATGGTGTTGTGGACAAAGCGGGCAATTCCCGGTGGCAGGTTGCCGGTAAAGGCGATTGCCCAATAGCCAAACCACGCCGCGAAGAACGCACCGATGGACACGATCCCGAGCACGATCATGTGCGGCAGAGTCATCAGCAGCTTGATCGGGAGGAGAATGCCGGCAACTGCCAGCCCGCGACTACGTTCCCCGTCGCCGTACTCAACTGTTACATCAACCGGATATGGCATGCCTGTCTCCCACCATGAGTCTCAGTGACGATACCGGAGGAGTGGCGCCTGCGACGGCACCAATCACCCGAAGCGGTAGCCGACACTCCGCACAGTGGTGATCCACGACGAACGTTCCTCACCGAGCTTGGCGCGCAATCTACGGACGTGAACGTCGACAGTGCGGGAGCCTCCGAAGTAGTCGTAGCCCCACACCTTCGACAATATCTGGTCGCGGCTCCACACCCGTCCGGGGTTCTCGACCAGGAAGCGGAGCAGTTCATACTCCATGAAGGTGAGATCACGGGGCGCGCCGCCGACAAGTGCCTGATACGTGGCCGTGTTCAACTGCAGATCCCGGAAGTGGATGATGTCGTCGTCGGCCTGGACCGGTGAACTCGAATGGAGCCTGCCGAGCCGCACCCTGAGTTCGGTGCGATCAACGGGTGAAAGTACGAAGTCGGCAAACCCGATCTCCCCGATGATGTCCGCCGTCATGGTCCGGTCGATTAGCAGCAAGGCGGGGAGGCTGTACTGCTCGGTGATCTTCCCCGCTACCGCCAAAGCCCTGCCCAGATCGGCGGTTACCTCGACGACGGCGGCGGTCCATCCACCTTCGGGAACGCGCTGATCGAGTGCGTCCACGTCATCGATGGGTACGGGCTGGTATCCGGCGGCCAGCAGCGCGGCGATGAGCGGCTGCGTGGGGTCGGCGGGATAGACGGCGACAAACATCACAGCACCGGCAGATACTGCTCGAGCTCGAATCGGGATACATGGTGCTCATAGCGTTGCCATTCGCGGCGTTTGTTCCGCAAGAACCATTCGAACACGTGCTCGCCCAGCGTATCCTTGAGCAGAGCCGAGCTCTCCATGGCATCGAGAGCTTCCGCAAGAGTGGTGGGGAGGCGTTGTGCCGAACCGATGGATTCCCTGTCGCCGAGTTCGTAGCCCTGCTCGATGCCGCTGAGACCGGCAGCGAGAATCACCGAGAGAGCCAGGTATGGATTGCAGGCAGGGTCGGGCGCCCGGTACTCGATCCGTGTCGACCCCGGCCTGTCCCCGGCAACCCGGGGGATCCGCACCACGGCAGCCTGATTGGTGCGGTCCCACGCGGATAGAACCGGAGCATCGAAGCCTGTGACCAAACGTTTGTAGGAGTTGACCCACTGGTTGGTCACGGCCGTTATCTCCCGACCGTGGCGGATGAGCCCGGCGACAAATCCGCGAGCTACGTGCGAGAGGTTGTCGGCCTCCGCCTCGTCGTGGAAGACGTTCCGATCCCCATCGAACAGCGAGAGATGGAGGTGTAGCCCCGAACCGTCGTGGCCCTCGAGGGGCTTTGGCATGAAGGTGGCGTAGATGCCTCGCTCCATCGCCACTTCCTTGACGGCGAGGCGGGTGGTGATGAGGTTGTCCGCCATCGTCAGCGCGTCGGTGTGTCGCAGGTCGATCTCGTGCTGGCTCGGGGAGACCTCGTGGTGCGAGGACTCAACAGGAATGCCGAGATGCTCCAGTGCCACAATCGTGCTGCGCCGATACTCCTGAGCCACGTCGAGAGGGGTGAGGTCGAAGTAGCCGCCCCGATCGAGGGTCTGCGGCTCGGAGCTGCTGTCGGCAAAGTAGAAGTATTCCACCTCGGGTCCCACATAGAAGGTGTAGCCCAGGTTGCGGGCGCGCTCCAGGTTCTTGCGGAGCACCCAGCGGGGGTCGCCGGAAAAGGGCTCCCC
The DNA here is from genome assembly GCA_947258985.1 of uncultured Acidimicrobiaceae bacterium. GTDB lineage: Bacteria > Actinomycetota > Acidimicrobiia > Spongiisociales > UBA5794 > JAAETI01. The sequence continues at coordinate 49,217 of CAMYKI010000008.1, read as the reverse complement.
CTCCGGGGTGACGATGTCGCAGAACATGCGGGCAACAGAGGCGTCTCCCGAGTTGAACGGCATAATCTGAAATGTGGTCGGGTCGGGTTGAGCCAGCATGTCCGATTCCTGGTCGCGGGAGAACCCGTCGATGGCAGATCCGTCGAATCTCATACCGTTGACCAATGCCGATTCGAGTTCGGCCGGGGTGATCGCAAACGATTTCAGGAAACCGAGAATGTCGGTGAACCAGAGCCGGATGAAGCGCAACCCGCGCTCCTCCACGGTTCTCAGTACGTATTCCTGCTGCCGCTGCATGTGACCTCCAGGGTGTGATGGTAAGCGACCGGCAACCTGAGGAACAGCCCGTATCGGTCCCGAAACACAGCGTTCACATTCCTGTTACCGGAACGAAACCCTCGATTGACATACTTGTGGGCAGCGCTATTGCGTTGCTGCACCGGTCGTACCGGTGCGTTGTCATATCAAGGAGCCGACAAGATGGTTTATAGGGCTGAGTACATCTGGATCGATGGCCAGAAGCCAACCGCCAAGCTGCGATCGAAGACCAGGATCGTCGCCGACGCCGATGCACCCCAGGAGTGGGGTTTTGACGGTTCCAGCACCGAGCAGGCACCCGGCGACTCTTCCGACTGCGTCCTCAACCCGGTCCGCGTCGTTCCCGATCCGATCCGTGGTGGCGACGACAAGCTCGTTCTCTGCGAAGTGCTCAACACCGACATGACGCCCCACGACACCAACACCCGCGCCAACTGCGCTGAGGTCTCCTCTAGGTACGCCTCTCATGAACCGTGGTTCGGCATCGAGCAGGAGTACACCTTCTTCAAGGATGGTCGGCCCCACGGCTGGCCCGCCGGCGGCTTTCCTGCCCCGCAGGGCGGCTACTACTGCGGTGTCGGTGCCGATGAGATTTGGGGTCGCGACATCGTCGAGCACCATACCGAAGCGTGCATCGACGCCGGACTCAGCATCTCGGGAACGAACGCCGAAGTGATGATCGGACAGTGGGAGTTCCAGATCGGACCCGGCGACGCGCTTTTGGTGTCAGACGAGATCTGGCTCGCCCGCTGGCTGCTGTACCGCATCGCGGAGGAATACGACATCTCTGCACACCTCATGCCGAAGCCCGTATCGGGCGACTGGAACGGCGCCGGCGCCCACACTAACTTCTCCACGAAGGAGATGCGGGAGAGCTACGACCCGATCATCGCCGCCTGCGAAGCACTCGGGAAGAAGGCCGACGTGCACATCAAGCAGTACGGCGCCGGTATCGAACAGCGTCTCACCGGCCTCCATGAGACCGCACCCTGGACCGAGTACAACTACGGCGTCTCCGATCGTGGTGCCTCGGTGAGGATTCCGTGGCAGGTCGCCCGGGATGGCAAGGGCTACATCGAGGATCGTCGTCCCAACGCCAACATGGATCCTTACGTGGTGACGGCGCTGATCACCGATAGCGTCTGCTCGGAGATCGATGGCTGAGAAGAGCCGCGACTCGTAGAGGACTTGTCCTCCTCATGATATGAAAGACGGGGCTTTCGAGGCCCCGTCTTTCTGCGTCATTGGTCGATTGTCTACAGATCGGTTGCGGCATCCTTGGCGGCATCGAGGGCCTGATCAAAAGTGGCGGCCGCGACGTTGAAGTCCTCCAGTGCGGCCAACCGCCTATCCGATCCTGATGTGTTCACGAGGCCGTCGAGCATGTCATCGGCGGACTTCTCCATTGCCGCCGCAGCAGTGGTGACGTCGGTCCACTTCTCCACGGCGGCCGGTGGAACGACAACGGCCTCCACTTCCTCTCTTAGAGCGGTGGCATCAGCCTTGAGGGCGCTCAGCAGCTCGCGGGTAGCACCGTATCCGGTGATGTCGGGGTACTCGGCGTTGATCGTGTCGGCGCGGGCACGCATGTCGACTGCCGTAGCCGCCAGTGAATCCGCCTCGGCGACAAACGCAATTACATCCTCGGGGAGGGTGGTGGTCGTCGTCTCGTCAGCAGCTTCCGTGGTGGTGGTCGTGGATTCAGCCGCAACGGTCGTCGTTGCCTTGGTCTCCGCAGCCGGGAGATTGTTGACAAACGTATATGTGAATGCGACGAGCGCCAGGACTACCAGGGGCAGAATCCAGCGGCCGTGTTTGGGGTCTTGCTTGCTCACCCGCGAAAAGATAGTCCTTCTCCCGACTTGTGCCATTTCATGTCGCTCCGGATTAGCCTGCCCTGATGGACATCACTGACCGGGTCGCCCTCGTCACGGGCGGAGCGAAGAGAGTCGGCAAGGCAATCGCCCTAGGGCTTGCCAACGCAGGAGCGCGCGTCTTCATCCACTACAACAGCTCGGTCGGACCTGCCGAAGAGACTCTCGCAGAGATCGAGAAGGTCGGTGGATTCGGGGCCATTGGATCTGTCGATCTGGGCAACCCCGACGCCGCTCCAGGACTATTGGCGATGGCGGCAGATGCGCTCGGCGATGTCTCGATCCTGGTCAACTCGGCATCGGGTTTCGCCACGGACACGTTCGAAGACCTGACCCTCGAGGGCTGGCAACGGTCGCATAGTCTGACGTTGGCCTCTCCGGTGTTCCTCACGCAGGCTTTTGCTGGCGCCCTCGGGTCCGAGGCTGAAGGTGCGGTTGTGAATATCACTGATGTCCGGACGACGTCGCCCTATCTGAAACACTTCTCGTATGTCATTGCCAAGGGCGGCATCGACACTTTCACCAGGGCCGCGGCGCGGGCTCTTGCCCCCCGAATCCGGGTCAACGCCGTCGCCCTCGGAGTGATCCTGCCGCCACCCGGCGAGGATGCGGCCTATGTGGAGGCTCTCGCCGCGGAACTTCCGTTGCGGCGAGCCGGCGGCACCGATCCCGTGGTGGATGCTGCGTTGCATCTCATCCGAAACGACTTCGTGACGGGTGAAATCGTTCGTGTGGATGGAGGCGGGCACCTGACCTGAATTGAGTCCACCGACATTCAGACCGGGATCTACAGCATGACGATCTGGCCTTCATCTGCAATTGCCAGACCAGATCGAACTACCCGCATGTACTCGTCGCTGTCGCCGCGCAGCAGCGGGTTGGTGTGGTTGAGATGGGTGAAGTGAACCTTGGCCCGCTCTGCCGGGGGCAGAGCAGAGAATCGCCGGAGCGAGTCGGTCACAGACGGATGGGCGATGGCGGTCATGTCGCGGCCGGGAAGTTCGTCGCCGCTGAAGAACGTCCCATCGAGGAATGCGATGTCCACGTTCCCGAGGTGTTCCTCGATACTGGTCTCCCAGCCATCCCAGCCATCGGTGTCCGGCACGTAGAGCAGGCTTGCCGACGGTCCCGCTATGCGAATCCCCACGGTCTCGGAGTACTCGTCCCGGTGGGGGACGGGAAAGGCGACTGCGCTGAGACGCGGCGACAGATGCACCGAGTTCTCGACACTACGGAGGGAGATGTTGCCGGCCTTGACAAGCTGGTCCCAGGGCCCGTTCGATTGGAGGAAGGCCGCCATCCGGGGCGCCGCCCAAACCGGCATGTCCGCCACATCCATCGCTTCTCTCCCCAACATGGCCAGACCGGTGTAGTGGCCGATGTGGGCATGAGTGAGCAGGATTCCAGCCAGGGTGATTCCTCGTTCGCTCAGGCGTCCGACGTGGCGAGGCAAGTCGGGGCCGGCGTCGAGCAGCCAGCCATCGTTTCCGTCCACGATGGCCAGACACGTCGTCAGGTGAGGACTCATCCCGGGACCGCGGCAGCACGGCAGTCGGCAGCCCGGCTGCGGGTGACCTCCATCCTGGGCTACCCCGAGCACAACTGCGTGGGGCGCCTGCACAGTCAATCGAATAAGCGGATGAAAAGGCCGCTGCTGATCTTGGGAAGGAACCATGTCGATTTCGGCGGCATGACAAGCCCGCGATCGGCGACTGCTGATACTTGTGCCATCTTTGTGGGGTGCACGATGAAAAAGGCTCCGCAGGTGTCTTCGGTTGCGATGTACTCGAGCGGTACCGTGCCCGGGATGTACTCCAGCCGCTCACTGGTGCGCGGGTCGCTGATGCCGAGGATCGGCCCGAGAATGAGATTGTTGAGGAGGACGACGTCGAGGCTCCCATAGGCATCGTCGGCGGCACGCAACCCCTTGGGCACCGTCACCCGATACCACTTGCCACCTACATACATCCCAAACCGGCCTCGCCGGTCCGGTCGGGCTTCCTCTGGATCTGATGTGTGGAGTCGCTCCACCTCGAGGCGCTCGCTCACCCGCTGCACGAACTCGACATCGGTCAGCCCGGCGAGGTCGGCTACACAGCGGTTGTACTCGACCAACTTCAGCTGCTGTGACGGGTAGACCACACCCATCACATAGTTGAACGGCTCATCCCCGGTCGCATCGGGGTGAGCGGCCGCGGTCTCACGTGACAAAGCAGCGCCGGCGGCCGCGCGGTGGTGGCCGTCCGTGATGTAGAGCGCTTCAATGTTGTGGAGGCATTCCTCCAGCTCTTGCTCGGCGGCAGGGCCGACCTTCCACACTGTCTGCTGCACGCCGTCCTGGCCGAGGAAGTCGAGGAGCGGTGCCTCCTCGGTGAGCCGGTCGATCAACGCGTTGATGCCGGCGTGCTTGTAGGTCATGCACATCGGGTAGGAATTTGCGCCCATCCGTTTCAGGGCGTCGACGAGCGCTCCTTCGGATTCGGGCCGGGTGTGCTCGTGACGCTTGATCAGCCCGCGGTCGTATGCCGATGCGTCGACCTCGGCGACGATCCCGGTTTGGGTGCGGTAGCCGTCGGAGACGCGGTATACGTAGTAGGCCGGCTCCGGGTGTGACTCGTAAACACCGCGTCCGATCATCATGTCCAGCCGGGCACGGCCTACCGGCGTTGCCAGCTCTGTTGCGCTTCCCTCAGTGGGGATCACGTCCCGCATCACCAACTCGAAGCTGTAGGGGTTGGTGGCCTCGAGATTCTCCCAGTACCCCGCCGGGACAGATGACTTGGGCACCACCGCAACCTTTGGCGCGTATTCGGGCACCGGTAGATAGATACTGGTCGGGCGTACGAGAGGCCGCGTAGTGGTCACCGGTCGCCCAAGGAGACACCGATAACACCATCGAGCTCTGAGAGTTGAGAGACGATGGTTGGGTCGACATCGCCGACGACGTGAATGAGAGCCGACGACGCCTTTCTGCCCTTCAGTACGAGGTTCTCCATGTGTTCGACATTCAGCCCGGCACCACGCAAAGTGGCGAGCACCCCGGCAAGAACACCAACCTGGTTCAAGTGCCTAACGGTGACGGTCAATTCGGTTCCGAGAACCTCGCCGAGGTTCACGCAGTTGATCAGATTTCCGTCCTCGAATTCTTCGATAGTGGCGACCACTGCGTCGGCGATGGCCGTCTGGGCCTGCTCGGTGGATGCGCCGACATGATGTGTGCCGTAGACATTGGGGTGTTGGGCCAAACGCGACTCGAAAGCTTTGTCGCCGGCGCCCGGCTCGCCCTTGTAGACATCGAGTCCGGCGCGGATGTCCTTCTCGTCCATCGCTTCCAGCAGGGCCTCCTCGTCGACGATGGTTCCGCGAGACGAGTTGATGATGACGGTTCCGGGCCTCATGACGCTGAGAAGCTCGCGCGAGACCAGGTTCTCGGTCTGCGGTATCGCCGGAACGTGGAATGTGATTACATCGTTGTTGGCGGCCAGCGTCGCCAGATCCGAGATCCATTCGACCCCGGCCTCTTCCGCAAAGGCTTCCCTCCCCGGGTCGGCGTCGGTGGCCGATACCTTCATGCCGAACGCTTGAGCTCGCTTGGCGACCTCGAGTCCAATCGAACCGAATCCGACGATCCCGAGGGATCGACCTGCGACACCACGGGCCTTCGAGTATTTCTTCTTGTTCCAAACACCGTCGCGGACCTCGGCTACCTGATCGGCGATGTTGCGATCGATGGCAAGGAGGAGCCCCATCACCAGCTCTGCCACCGCGACCGCGTTCTTCCCGGGCGTATTGCAGACAAAGATCGCACTCTCAGCCGCCTTGTCGACGTCAATTGTGTTGACCCCGGCGCCTGCCCGGATGATCAGGTTGAGACTGTCCGCAGCTTCGAGAGTTGCGGCGGTGACGCGGGTCGAGCGAACGACCAGCACCTCGTATCCCGGGATGACACCGGCAAGGTCGCCGGCACCCAGGTTGGGACGAAGCGTGACCTCATGGCCCGTTTCCTGCATCTCCTGCAGGTGGCTTTCCGAGAACTTGTCGGCGATGAGAATCTTCACAGGCATACTCCATTGATCACGTTGCGTTCCGTAGCGTTCGCAACGTTCATCTTTACACTTCGTGCAACTGCCACCAAGTGCGTCGGCGACGGCGCCCCGACATTGGAGCATCATGAGCAACCGTCTATCGCCGGTTCCCTCCGACCTCGATATCGCCCAGGCGGCAAGGATCAAGCCGATTGTCGAGATCGCCGACCGGCTCGGGATCGATCGCCGGCACCTGATTCCCTACGGGCACGACAAAGCGAAGGTGCATCTCGACGTGCTCGAGGATCTGGGAAACAGGCCCCGCGGCAAGTACATAGATGTCACCGCCATTACCCCGACCCCACTGGGAGAGGGCAAGACGACGACGGTCGTCGGTTTGGTCCAGGGTCTCGGCAGGCTGGGTCACGAAGCGATCGCGGCGATTCGCCAGCCTTCCTTGGGGCCGACGTTTGGTATCAAGGGTGGGGCCGCCGGGGGCGGCTACAGCCAGATAGTGCCGATGGAAGACTTCAACCTCCATCTAACCGGAGACAACCATGCCGTCGCCGCGGCACACAATCTGGCCGCTGCCGCGGTAGACGCCCGCTGGTACCACGAGGCGCAGACCAGCGACGAGACTCTCGAAAAGCGCGGCCTCAGCCGGATCGCCATCGATCCGTATTCGATCCAGTGGCGTCGGGTCGCCGATGTGAACGATCGCGCCCTGCGCAATGTCATGGTTGGAATGGGTGGCAAACCGGACGGCAAACCCAGGGAGGCGGGCTTCGACATCACCGTTGCCAGCGAATTGATGGCAATCCTGGCACTGGTCGACGGTCACGACTATCGCTCGGCGCTCGCCAACCTGCGCCGCCGGGTCGGGAACGTGGTTGTCGGCTCCACCAAACTCGATGAGCCGGTCACGCTCGACGACATCCGGGTGGCCGGCGCAGTCACCGTACTCATGAAGGACACGCTTCACCCCAACCTGATGCAGACCATCGAGGGGCAAGCCGCGTTCGTGCATGCCGGGCCTTTCGCCAACATTGCACCGGGCAACTCGTCGATCCTGGCCGATCGGGTGGCGCTGCAGCTTGGCGACTATGTGGTCACCGAATCCGGGTTCGGTGCCGACATCGGGATGGAGAAGTTCTTCGATATCAAGTGTCGCGCATCCGGGCTCACCCCCGACGCAGTGGTGCTGGTAGCAACGGTTCGGGCTCTCAAGATGCACGGAGGCGGGCCGCGAGTGGTCCCGGGGCGGAGACTCGACCCGGCGTACACCGAAGAGAACCTGGATCTGCTCGATGCCGGCATCGCCAACTTAGAAGCGCACATTCGCAACGCCCGGCTCTTTGGCATGCCGGTGGTCGTTGCCACCAACCGGTTCTCGGACGATACCGACGCCGAAGTTGAGCTAGTCAATAGGCGGGCTCTCGAAGCGGGCGCTCTTGCCGCCGAGGCCACCAGCCACTGGAGCGACGGAGGAGAGGGAGCGATCGCCTTGGCGGAGGCAGTGGTTGCCGCCGCCGAGCAACCCTCTTCCTTCGAGTTCCTCTATCCACTGGACATCCCGATTCGGGACAAGATCGAAACCATCGCCAAGCGTATCTACGGAGCGGCCGACGTGAAGTACGACGGGCTTGCGGAGCGCCAGATTGAGTCGTTCGAGAGGCAAGGTTGGGGCAATCTCCCGATATGTGTCGCCAAGACCCACTTGTCCATAAGCCAAGACCCCAATCTCAAGGGAGCGCCGACAGGGCACACGGTCCGGGTCCGGGAGGTGCGGGCATCTGTTGGTGCCGGCTTCATCTATCCGATGCTGGGAACGATGCGGACGATGCCAGGACTCGGCATGACCCCGGCGTACATGGATGTCGACATCGATGACGAGGGGAAGGTCGTCGGCTTGTTCTAGAACGATCGGACTTCGTGTTGGCTGCGCAGGAACCAACAGGGTGATCAGCGGTCGATAGGAAGCGGAATTGTCCGATGTCGGACAATTCCGAATATCGTTAACCCGTCACGGGTTCTGCTGAACATACGATCAAGGGACTTCACAATGAGCGACAAGAACCGACGCCGGGTGCGTATCGAAGAGGGCGCGAAGCGGATCCGGGTCTATCTGGGCGGCGAACTCGTTGCCGACACGACTCGCCCCTTGCTCGTTTGGGAGAAGCCCTACTACCCCGTGTACTACTTCCCGGAGGGGGACGTCCGGCTCGAAATGCTCTCGGCGACGGGTGAAACCAAACGGTCGCCCAGCCGTGGCGACGCCACGCTTTACACCGTGGCGACTGCCGGGAGGAAGGCGGATGCCGCCGCCTATCGGCATCTTGATTCTCCTGTGGAGGAGCTGCGCGACCACGTCGCCTTCGACTGGGCGGCGATGGACTCGTGGTTCGAGGAGGACGAAGAAGTCTATGTGCACGCCCGGGATCCCCACACGCGGGTGGACATCCTCCCGAGCTCACGCCACGTCGAGGTGGTCATCGATGGGGTCAAGGTCGCTGACTCGCGCTCGGGTCGATTCCTCTACGAAACCGGCCTTCCCACGCGGTACTACCTGCCGAAGACGGATGTGCGCATGGACCTTCTCGAGGGAACCGACCTTCACACAGACTGCCCGTACAAAGGTGTGGCGAGCTACTACGACGTGGTGATTGGCGGAGCCCGACACGAAAACGTGGTGTGGTGGTATCCGTTCCCCGCAGAGGAGAGCGGGCGTATTGCCGGCATGGTTTCGTTTTACAACGAGAAGCTGGATATCTACATCGATGGCGAACTAGAGACACGCCCGAAGACGATCTTCTCCTAGGAGACTGCGGAGCAAATGGCGTGCGGACTCGCTCGGCCACGAAGAGCGCCCGGCCTCAAGCGCGGCTGCGAGGCCAAACTGACATCGTTCAGCAGGCTCCTAGTTGTCACGACCGCTGCAGCCGTCGGGCCCACCGGGCCGGGGTGACGCCGTATACTCGCCTCTTACCGTTTCGAGGAGGGTATCCATGAATGGTTCCAGCGGGCGTATGCTGCGGAGGTGGGGGGCGGTTCTTCTTGCGTTTGCGTTGATCGGGGCTGCATGTTCCGACGACGGCGACGCAGAGACATCCGAAACCACAACCGCACCGGACGACACAGCAGCAGAAACGACCGCAGCGGTGGAGGAGCCACTTGTCTTCGGCATGATCCTGGTCGGACCGCGCGACGACCGCGGCTGGTCCCAGGCTCACTTCGAAGCGGGCGAGTATCTCGAAGAGAAGCTCGGCGCCGAAATGCTCGTCGTCGATCTCGTCAATCCTGCGGACAAGCCTGAGGTAACCGTCGAGCAGATCGTCGACGATATGGTCGCCGAAGGCGCCGGGCTGATATTTGCCACATCCGACGACATGAAGGACGGCATCCAGCTCGCCGCAGAAAAGCATCCCGACGTACCGATGATCTGGTCGTCCGGCGACAGCGCCTGGGTGGAAGGAGAGGCCTATCGCGAGGACCTCACCAATCTGGGCAACATCATGGGACAGATGGAGATCGGCAAGGCGATCGCCGGTTGTGCCGCAGCTCTTACCACGGACACCGGGCAGATCGCGTACCTCGGACCACTGATCAACGACGAAACCCGCCGTCTCGTCGCTGCGGCATACCTTGGCGCCCGGCACTGCTGGGAGGGCGAAGGCAACGATCCTGCAGACCTCGGCTTCAAGGTGACTTGGATTGGATTCTGGTTCCAGATTCCGGGCGTAACCCTCGACCCGACCCAGGTCGTGAACGAGTTCTATGACGGAGGCGCCGACGTGGTCATCTCCGGCATCGATACAACCGAAGCGATCGTGCGTGCCGGGCAACGGGCCGAAGCGGGCGAAACCGTGTGGGCCATCCCATACGACTACGGGGGCGCCTGCGCCGAGGCCGAAGAAGTGTGCCTCGGGGTTCCCTACTTCAATTGGGGCCCGAGCTACCTCGACGTTGCCATTCAGATTGGCCTGGGCAACTTCACCCCCCAGTTCCAGTGGCTGGGGCCGGATTGGACCAACATCAACGATCGTGACACGTCGCACATCGGCTGGGTCACGGGCTCCGGGCTCTCTGCCGAGAACTCCGACAAGCTGATGGCGTTCATGACCGACTTGGCCAACGGGTCGGTAGAGATATTCCGCGGACCGCTCAACTACCAGGATGGAACACCGTTCCTGGCAGACGGCGAGACGGCCACTCCGCAGCAGATCTGGTACCTGCCGCAGCTACTCGAAGGTATCGAGGGCGCCAGCTCATCGTAAGTCGCAGTGAGTTGGGGGGTGCCGTACGGCACCCCCCAGCCAACTAGCTGCATCTGATGCTCGAGTTAGTCGACATCCACAAGCACTTCGGGCCGGTGCGCGCCAACGACGGCGTCACCATGCGGGTCGAGGCGGGGACTATCCATGGTCTCCTCGGCGAGAACGGCGCCGGGAAGTCGACCCTGATGAAGGTGCTGGCCGGGTTCCTATCGGCCGACAGCGGGTCTGTCATGCTTGGTGGCGCGCCGCTCGAAGTGAGCAACCCCAAGGAATCGGTTGCGGCCGGGATCGGGCTCTTGCACCAGGATCCGTTGCTTTGCCTTCCGTTCTCCGTACTAGAGAACTTCACGCTCGGAAGGCCGGGTGGGGTGCGTCTTGAACCGGCTGCGGACCGCGGCGAACTGGAGGAACTGTCGGGAAGGTTCGACTTCCAGTTCTCTCCGGATGTCACGGCGCGCTCTTTGACGGTGGGAGAGCGGCAGCAGCTCGAGATACTCCGACTGCTTTCCCTTGGGGTCCGTGTTCTGATCCTGGACGAACCAACCACCGCCATCTCGGCGTCGCAGCGGCGTCTCCTCTTTGCGACTCTCCGCAAGCTCGCCGACGAGGGGCTGACGGTGATCTTCGTTTCTCACAAGCTGGAGGAGATCGAGGAGATCTGTGACCACGCCACGGTGCTGCGTGCCGGCAAGGTCACCGGAGAAGTCGAGTTGCCGGTCCCTGCATCGGACCTGGTGAGGCTGATGTTTGGGAAGAACATCGTGCTCGAGGAGCGTACCGACGTCGCACTCGGCGAACCCGTCGTCGAACTGAGAGATGTGACGGCCGCCGAACGCTTGGTCACATTGCAGGACATATCGTTCACAGCCAGAGCGGGAGAAGTGATCGGGCTCGCCGGCTTGGCCGGAAGCGGCCAGCAGACGCTGCTGCGGGTGTGCGCCGGCCTGCGGCATCCCGACGGGGGGACCATCAGATTGCACGGAAAGGATGTTACGTCCGCCGGATACAACAGACATCTGGAGGTCGGCGTTCACTGGCTGCCGGCCGACCGTCTCGGTGAGGGCTTGGTCGAAGGCCTCTCGATAACAGAGCACTACGCACTCGCGGGAGACACTCGTCAGGGGTTCGTAGTGGACTGGGACGGTGCCCGAACCGAGGCCGACGAGAAGATCAGCCGATTCTCTGTAAAGGGAACCACCGAGTCCACTCCGGAGTCATTGTCGGGAGGGAATCAGCAACGGCTCCTGCTGGCGATGATGCCGGACCATATCGAGTTGCTGCTCATGGAACACCCGACACGCGGTCTTGATATCGAATCCGCCGAATGGGTGTGGCATCAGCTCCTCGAGAGGCGAAATGACGGTACCGCCATCGTGTTTTCTTCTGCTGATCTCGATGAGTTGCGTCGTTATGCGGACCGCATCTTCGTCTTCTTTGCCGGCAAGGTGCTCCGTGAGTTGGTCGCGGCCGACACGGACACTGAGGAACTCGGGTACCTCATCGGCGGCAAGGACCGCGAATGACGACCCCTTCCCGCCGCGCAGAGGTCCAGGGCACGTTCTTTGCCGTCGTTGGAGCCGGGGTTGTCGTCTCCCTTCTTCTGTTGGCGCTCGGCGCCAACCCCTGGGAGGCCTTCAAGCTCATCTTCGAAGGTTCATTCGGCTCGATGTCAAAGGTGTCGGCAACGCTCCTGGTGTGGGTTCCTCTGGTGATCGCCTCGGCGTCGCTGGTTATCACCTACTCGGCGGGTCTTTGGAATATCGGTGTGGAGGGTCAGATAATCGTCGGTGCGATCTTTGCGACATGGGCTGCTCGGTCGATTCCCGGACCCGCATGGCTGGTGATTTTCAGCGGCATCGTTGCCGGGATTCTTGGCGGAGCTCTATGGGGCATCCTTGCCGGCGTGCTGAAGACCCACGGCGGTGTCAACGAGATCTTCGGCGGTCTCGGCCTCTACTTCGTCGCGCTTGGGATGACGACATACCTAGTCATTGGGCCCTGGGCGCGAGAAGGGGTCGCCTCCACTTCCGGGACGGACCTCTTCGATCGTGATGTGTGGTTTCCCCGGATCGGATCTCTCGACATCTCATGGCTGTCACTACTTCTCGCCGTCGCATCGATAGTTGGCGTGTATCTCCTCATGAGGGGCAGTCTGTTCGGTCTGAAACTGAAGGCTGTCGGCAACAGCATGGCGAGCTCCGCTCGCCTCGGAGTCCCCTCCAACCGCTACATGCTTGGCGCTTTTGCTGTTGCCGGCGCTCTCGCCGGGCTGGCGGGCACAACCCAGGCGATGGCCTTTCATCACAAACTCGTTCCGTCCGTGTCCGGCGGTTTTGGCTTCCTTGGCATCCTTGTTGTCTTGCTGGCAGGTTTCCGAGCCGGGCCGGTTGCGCCGCTGGCGCTCTTTTTCGCAGCACTATCGGTCGGCTCGTCACAGCTCGAGCTTCGGCTCGACCTCGACTCGTCGGTCGGTGGCGTCATCCAGGGAACCCTCGTGCTGTTCGTGCTCCTGGCCACCGGCTGGCAAAGACGCCGGGCGACGATTCGGGCCGCTGCCGTAGAGGCGGGAGGTGACGGCTAGACATGGTGCTCACTCTGTTCGTCACCGTTCCCGTTGTTGTTGCCCTGGCGATAGCCGGCGACCTCGATGTGACCACCGGCACAGTCGTTGCCGGTGCTGCCCCGCTCGTATACGCAACCATCGGCGAGACCATCACCGAGAAAGCCGGCGTGGTAAATCTCTCGCTCGATGGAAGCCTGCTGCTCTCGGCGATGGCGGGATTTGGAGCGGCCTATCTCACAGAGAGTGTCATCGTCGGGTTTCTGGCGGCTGCGGCCGCGTCCGGCCTAATCGCCCTGATCATCGCCTACGCCGGCATCGATCTGAGGCTCAATCAGATCGCCGTCGGCTTCGTGCTCTTCCTCCTCGCGTCGGAATTGTCGTCGTTGCTCGGCGGCCCGTTTGTCAGAGAGCCGGGACCCTCGGTGCCAAAGCTCGAGATTCCGGTGCTTGCGGACATTCCCTTCCTGGGCAAAGCGTTCTTCCAACACAATCTGTCGATCTATGGCAGCTTTGCGCTCATTGCCGTTGCTTATTGGTTCTTCTACCGAACAAAGCCGGGCCTCGAGATGCAGGCGGTGGGGGAGCGACCCGAAGCGGCATTTGCCCGCGGGGTGTCGGTGCGAGGCATGCGTTACTTCTACACCATCTTGGGCGGTGCCCTCGTCGGCATCGGCGGGGCTGCGTTCTCCCTCGACCAGAAGTTCGGCTGGTCGGAAGGTCATGTGCGCAACTACGGCTGGATCGCTCTCGCCGTCGTGATTTTCGGTGGATGGCATCCGATCCGGGTCGCCCTCGGTTGCTATCTCTTCGGTGCGTTGCAGGTTGTGGCCCTGAAACTGCAGCCGGTCTTCCCCGGTCTTTCCCAGGTGCTGCCGATCCTTCCATTCCCAACGATGATCCTCACCCTCGTCGTCATCAATCGGCCGGGATTCCGCGCCCTCGGGGATCGGTTCGCTTCACTTCGGAAGTTCCTCGCATCGGAGCCGCCCGCGGCCCTGGGAACGAACTTCGAGCAGCAATAGAGCCGTTGCCGGTTGGTGGGGGATGATCTCCGACTAGGCGGAGTGGCTCGCTACGTAGTCGTCGAGTTCCTGCAGCCGCGTTTGCTTCACCGATGCCGGCAGGAATGTCGCCTCGAGCGAGTTCCGGGCTATCACCGCCATGGTGGCGTCTGACAGTCCGAGCGCCTTTTGCGTTTCGATGTAGTTGTCGCCGACGTAGCCGCCGAAGTAGGCGGGATCATCTGAATTGATCGAGACATTGAGGCCGTGATCCATCATCGTCGGCAGAACGTGGTCTTGGAGCGTCGTGAATCCACCCAGCTTGACGTTGGAGAACGGGCATACCGTCAGCGGGATTCGGTTGTCGGCGAGTCGGGACACGAGTCCGGGATCTTCGAGCGCCCGAATCCCGTGATCGATCCGCTCAGCGTGCAGCGTGTCGAGTGCCCCCCACACGTACGCCGGCGGTCCCTCCTCCCCGGCATGGGCCACCCGATGCAGACCGGCGGCACCGGCGCGATCGAAGACATCGGAGAAGAGTTCCGGCGGGAATCCGACCTCAGACGAGTCCAGACCGACTCCGATGATGTGCTCCTGATACGCGAGACCGGTTTCGAGCGTCTCCATCGCTGCCTCGGGGGCAAGGTGGCGCAAGAAGCACAGGATCAAACCGGTCGATATGCCCAACTCACGCTCGGCGTGTCGGCCGGCGGCATGGATACCCTCCAGGAACACGGGGAACGGGATCCCGCGGTCCGCGTGAGTCTGCGGGTCGAAGAAGATCTCAGCGCGGCGCACCCCGTCGCCTGCGGCGCGTTGCAAATATGCAAGGGTCATATCAAAGAAGTCCTGCTCGGTCTGCAGGACGGCGGCGCCCTCGTAGTAGATATCCAGGAACTCCTGGAGATCTTGGAACTTGTAGGCGGAACGCAACTCGGCAATGGAGTCGAAACGAAGCGGCAACGCGTTGCGCTCCGCGATCTCGAACATCAACTCCGGCTCGAGAGTTCCTTCGATGTGAACATGCAGTTCCGCTTTCGGGAGATCGCGCACGAAGGCACCTGGTGTTGCCGTGTTGTCCACCGGGCCTCCTTACTTGTTGAGTCTGACGATGCTACTCCGCGCGACGGCGGGTTCGGATAATCTGGTGTTGCCAGAGCTACCCCGGCCCCACGGTCGGAGATGGAGGACGTCATGACGTTCAGGTTCGGAGGGGGATCGGCGCGCCGCTATCGGCTGCTTGCAGACGAGAAGAGCTTTGAGTGGAGACCGGGGCAGCGCGGAGACGGTGCTGTCCTTCGCGACCTGAGCTGGGACTTCGAGGAGCCGGATCGCTACCCCGGGCTGGTTGCTTCGCAGAAACCCGGGATGATGTCATCCAAAGGCGAAAAAGCATTCCATGCGGCGGTGGCGTCGGGAGATCCGGAAGCCATGTTGGCTGCAGCGGGTCAGAATCCGAAGTACGGCACCGTTGCCAGGACGATCGCCGGGCTTCTTCTGATGGAATCGTCACTCGAGCGCGGAGTGGAGCTTCTCGAGGAGGTGGTTCGTTCCGACGATGAGGTCGGGCGGGATTCGTTCGTCAAGAAGTATCTCCCCGGTGCCGGTCTTTTGGTGGAGATTGCCGCTGGGGTGATGGTGCAGCTCCCGCTGCAGACGAACTCCATTGTCCTGCTCCTTGGTGAGCTCTACCAGGCGCGCGGCGATACCGACGGAGCGGTCGAGTTGTTGCGTGGAGCGGAGCAGACGACACACATCCGGCTGTCGCTCACCGAACTCCTCTACGAGTCCGACCAATTCGAGTCCGTGCTCGACATCACTACCGGCATTCACAACGACGACGACGTGACGGCGCTCATGTTGGCCTACCGCGGCCGGGCCCTCACCGAACTGGAGCGCCACGACGAGGCAATAGCGACGCTGGCACGAGTCCTCGAGTACCCCAATCGTGCGCCCTCGATCGCAGCGATCGCATTGGTTGGGCGCGGCATGATTCACCAAGCGCGTGGTGAAGACATCCTTGCTGAGAACGACTTCACCCAGGCGCTAATGGAGGTTCCGGGGGACGAGGAGGCCCGACTCCACATCGAAGAGCTCATCCGCGGCGGCCCTGAAGGAGGGGCGGCTCAGGGCTCCTGATGGTCGGCGAGACGGTACTTTCTGGGGGTTACGCTGTGTTCGTGCAGAAACATCCCATATTCAAACTGAGCGACGAGATCGTCGATGAATTGGCCCGGCTCGCCCCGGACGTCGCAACGGAAGTCGGCATAGAGGGCCACGACGACAGGTGGACCGATCTGAGCCCCGACGGCGCCGCGGCTGCACTGGACACTCTGCGCGGCCTTCGCAGGCGGATTGATGAGTTGCCGGAAGCGGTCTCGAACGAAGACCGATTGGCCGTTGCCCTGGCAAGGGAGACTCTCGAGGAGGAAGCCGGCTTCTTCGAACACGAGGACAACCTGCGGGATTTGAACTCGATGGCGTCGAGCCTGCAGAGCATCCGTGAGGTCTGGGACCACATGGGGAGAACGTCCGATGAGGATTGGACCAACATTGTCTACCGGCTGGAACGTCTCCCGGAGGCTTTGGACGGCTACAGGGCCACCCTCGACGAGGGCCGACGCAAGAACATGGCAGTGGCGGAGCGTCAGGTCCGTGCCGCCGTCGAACAGTGCCGGGTGAGTGCTTCGGCTACATCCCGCATCACGAGATTGCTTGCCGACTACACCGAGACCAACGGGGACGGCGGCTTGCTGACGAGATTGGAGGCCGCGGTCACCGACGCCCGACGCGCCTTCTCGGAGTTCGGTGACTATCTGGCCTACACGTATGCCACCGATGCTGCCGAAAAAGATGCTGTTGGCGCCGAACGTTACGTCCGTGCGGCGTATGAGTTTCTCGGTACTCGCATCGACCCGGTCGAGACTTACGCGTGGGGCTGGGATCAAGTCGCCCAGCTGCGCCAGGAGATGGCGGCGTTGGCCGCCGAGATAGACCCCGGCAGCGATGTTGCCGCGGTTCATCATCTACTCAAGACAGATCCTGACCGGACGATGCCGGACTCGGCGGCACTGCAAGCCTTCATCGGCGCCCGTCTCGACGATGCTCTCGATCGTCTATCCGGTTCGCACTTTGATGTTCCTCTCGCCATTCGCGAGCTAACCGTCAACATCGCTCCTCCCGGTTCATCTTTGGGCGCCTACTACGTGGGGCCGTCCGAGGATTTCTCGCGGCCGGGCAGCGTCTGGTGGTCGTTGACCCCGGAAGGCCCGTACCCGGTGTTCGATGAGGTGAGCACCGCATATCACGAGGGGTTCCCGGGTCATCATCTCCAGGTCGGCGTCCAGTTCTCGCAGGCGGAGAAGATGTCGCGGTTGCATCGGGTCTGGGTTTGGAAGCCGGGTTCAGGAGAAGGCTGGGCTCTTTATGCCGAGCGGGTGATGAACGAGCTGGGCTTCTTTGACAAGCCCGACTACGTGTTCGGCTGGCTCTCGGCCCAAATGCTGCGGGCTTGCCGGGTCGTCATCGACATTGGCTCGCATCTCGAACTCCCGATTCCTCCCGGCCAGTCGTTCCATCCGGGCGAGGACTGGTCATTCGAGCTCGCCGTCGAGATGCTCGAGCAGTACGCCATGCTTGGCCGGCCATATGCAGAGTCCGAGATCACCCGGTACTTCGGATGGCCGGGGCAGGCCATTTCTTACAAGGTCGGCGAAAGGACGATCCTGGACCTCCGGGATCAGGCCCAAGCCCGATCCGGTTCCCGGTTCGAGCCAAAAGCGTTCCATGCTCGGCTACTCGAGGTCGGCCCGGTAGGGCTGGATCTACTTCGTAGCGAGATGGAACGCTGAATCGTCTGCAACTGGAGCCGGTTGCTTGGGGTTCTACCTCTTAGACACATGCGGAGAGTTGGATGATCCCCACAGATGAATCGCTCCTGAAGCGACTTGCAGCGGACCTGGATGACGCCTTCCCGTTGTTGTTGGACGAGATGCAAGGTCTCGTCTTCAACGCAGCGCGACGGTGGCTGCCGGGCCGGCAAGACGCCGAAGACGTGACGCAGGAGGTGTTCATCCGTGCCTACAAAGCGCTCGGGCGGTACGATCCCGAGGAGGTCGGCGAGTTACACCTGCGTCCCTGGCTATTCACCATCACCCTCAACCTGTGCCGCAACCACGCCAGGACGAGAAGTCGCCGGCCCCGCCAGGTGGAACTCGACACCAGGGTCGACCCGGTGGCTTCGGTGTCGGTTGAGCATGAAGCGGTTGCCGCCATCGGCGTTGACGAATGGCGGCAACGCCTCGCTGAGCTGGCCTCCGGGCAGCGAGACGCCATCGTGCTTCGGCATGTTGTCGGCCTTAGCTATGACGAGATCGGTGAGGTGGTCGGTCGCCCGACAGGGACAGTCAAGTCGGACGTCCACCGCGGTATCGCCCGGCTCCGCACCACGCTCGCCACGGAGGAAACGACATGACACAGCCAACCGAGTCCCAGATCCTCGCCATGTTGGGAGAGCAAGAGACCACGCCAGATGGCATCCGGCAGAGGGTCCTCGTGGAGACCGCGCTTGCAGACGAGTACGCACCTTTTCCCGGTCCACTTGGCCTTCTCTACGTCGGCTTCACGCCGCGGGGGGTCACTTCAGTAGTGCCGACAGAAGACGAGAGCGAGTTCCTCGAGGTCCACGCCCGTACCGTGGGAAGGCCCGCCTACGTGGCCGGCGACGTTCCCCCCCGGCTGGCGACCCGACTGCGACGGTCGCTCGACAGCGGCCGGCTCGGCAAGCTCCCCGTTGATTTGCGGCAACTCAGCCCATTCCAGAAGCAGGTACTCGAAGTGACTGCAGAGATCCCTCCCGGTGAGGTTCGGCCGTACGGCTGGGTCGCCAGGGAGATGGGCAGTGCCGGCGCCGTCCGCGCTGTCGGAACCGCCCTCGCCAGGAACCCGGTACCGATCGTGATCCCCTGCCATCGGGTGGTGAAGAGCGACGGTTCTGTCGGCAACTACGCCTTCGGTCCGGAGATGAAGAAGGACCTGCTGCTTCACGAGGGCATGGACGGCTCACTGTTCGCGTCCAAGCCGTTGCGTTACATCGGAAGCGACACGACCCAGGTCTACTGCTACCCAACGTGTCGGAACGCCCGTCGCATCACGGCGGCCCATCGCGTCGAATTCCGAACGCCCGATCGAGCCGCAGCCGCCGGTTATCGCTCGTGCAAGGTGTGTCGCCCGCCCGCGTAGCCGCCCCATTTCGCTTCCTGCGTAGCTCAGGCCGGTATCCCGGCACCAGTTACGCAAGAACCGGGGGAGAGCCGGTTGCGATGTCATCGGGCTGCCGAGGGTCAGCCCCCGGCAGCCCGCTCGGCTAGATTCATCGCATGAATTCGGACGAATTGATCGAGACGATACGGACCAGTGTCATCGGCCGGGACGAGGTCGTGGAAGGCCCTTTCGGGAGGCGCAAGGTCACATACGCCGACTACACCGCCTCGGGGCGCTCCCTCACATTCATTGAGGATTACATCCGTGACGCGGTCATGCCGCTGTATGCAAACACCCATACCGAATCGTCGGGAACCGGTCTGCAGACGACACGATTCCGTGAGGAAGCGCGCAATATCGTCAGGAACTGCGTCGGCGCTACCGAAGAGCACGCAGTCTTGTTCTGCGGGTCCGGGATGACCGGGGCGATTGATCGACTCATCGGGGTGCTCGGGATCCGAATTCCCTGCAACCTCGAAGACAGGTACCAGCTCAGCGAGCAGATTCCGCCAGCCGAGCGTCCTGTGGTGTTCATCGGACCTTACGAACATCACTCGAATGAACTGCCCTGGCGGGAGTCGATTGCCGACGTCGTCACCATCGATGAGGACGCCGACGGTCACATCGATCTCGCTCTTCTGGAGAGCGAACTAGAGAAATACGCCGATCGGGAGCTCAAGATTGGCTCGTTCTCAGCTGCCTCCAACGTGACCGGGATCATCTCGGATGTCCAGGCGATCTCGACCATGCTGCATAAGCACGGCGCATTGTCATTCTGGGATTTTGCGGCCGCCGGCCCGTACGTTGACATCTCCATGAGTCCCCCCGCCACGGGTCCCGAGGCCGACCTCGCATACAAGGACGCCATCTACTTATCACCGCACAAGTTCATCGGGGGACCGGGAACGCCGGGGATCCTCGTGGCCCGGCGGGAACTGTTTGCCAACCGGGTTCCGGCCGTTCCGGGCGGAGGCACCGTTGCCTACGTGAATTTGGTCGACCACCAGTATTTGAAAGACATCGAGCACCGCGAGGAAGGCGGTACGCCGGCGATCATCGAATCGATCCGGGCGGGCCTGATCTTCCAGCTCAAGGAGGCTGTCGGTGCCGAAACGATCAAGCGGCGCGAAGAGGAGATGACGAGGAAAGCGATCGCCTCGTGGGCGCCGAATTCCAACATCGAAGTCCTCGGCAACCACGACGCAGATCGGCTGTCGATCGTGTCGTTCATTGTGCGCTACGGCGAGCGCTACTTGCATCACAACTTCGTCGTTGCGGTACTCAACGATCTGTTCGGCATCCAGTCACGCGGTGGGTGCTCGTGCGCCGGGCCTTACGGGCATCGCCTGCTCGGTATCGATCTCGAAAGATCACACGAGTTCGAGCGTGAGATCACGAGGGGTTGTGAGGGAATCAAGCCCGGCTGGGTTCGGGTGAACTTCAACTACTTCATCTCGGATCAGGTCGTCGAATTCATCCTCGACGCCGTGCATTTCGTGGCGAACGAAGGCTGGCGGCTCTTGCCGCACTACCGCTTCGACCCGGAGACCGCGTTGTGGCGGCACCGCACTCCGCTCGTCGAGCCACCGCTTAGCCTGGATGACATCGATTATTCGTCCGGGTCTATGGAATATCGGCACAAGTCGCATCAGCACTCCGACGATGACCTCGCCGGCTACCTGACCAGGGCCTATTCGATCCTGCGCGACATCGAGGCTGGGACACCCCCGGAACCGCTCGGGGCGCCTCTGGTCACTGAGGACTTCGAGCACCTCCGCTGGTTCCCGCTGCCCGATGAGCTGCTCGGCGTTTCCATGCCACCGGATGGCTGACCACCGCGCCGTTCCCGGGTGGTTCCGCCGGGCCATGGCGACGCCATACGACGAGCGAGTCATCGACGTCGATGGCGTGCCGATCCACTATCTGGAGTGGGGTGACCGGAGCCGACCCGGTCTGGTTCTGGTGCACGGGGGCGCCGCTCATGCCCACTGGTGGACGTTTCTGGCCCCCATGTTCGCCGAGGACTGGCACGTGGTTGCGCTGGATCTGTCGGGTCACGGCGACAGCGGAAGGCGCCCTGCCTACTCGCACGAGGCTTGGGCATGTGAGGTAGTGGCGGTTTCCGATGCGGCGGAGTTTCCCGGGCCACCGGTGTTGGTCGGCCACAGCCTTGGGGGGCTGGTCACGATTCAGACCGCATCCGATCACGGCGAAAGGCTCCGGGGAGCCGTGTTGGTCGATACTCCGGTGCGCCGCCCCGATCCGGAGTCGGAGGAGGGAGCACGGGGGAGGGCGTTTCGCAGCCCCGGTGCCTATCCCGATCTGGAGACGGCTTTGACGCACTTCCGCCTGATACCCCCGCAGCCCTGTGAGCACGACTTCATCTTTGACCATGTAGCTCGCAATTCTCTCGCCGAGACGGGCGAGGGCTGGACGTGGAAATTCGACCCGGCGCTGTTCAAGCACACGCTGATTTCATTGCGAGACCAGCTGGCGAGCGTCAAGTGTCGAGTGGCGCTGTTTCGGGGAGAGTATTCAGTGACTGTCCCCTCGGACACGGCCGACTACATGTACGAGCTAATGGACAGGGCGGCACCGGTGGTGACCATTCCGGAGGCGCATCATCACCTGATCCTTGATCAGCCGCTGGCGTTTGTTGCGGCGCTGCGCACCTTGCTGGCAGATTGGGAACACTCGGTTCCACATCGACGCGGCCGACCGGCGGAACCGCGCGGTGCGTCCTGATCCCGGCGTCGTTCGACGGGAGAAACCGACTGACTGCCGGACTGGCACATCGCACCCGAGGGCTACTTCGATCGGTAGTACGAAGCTGTGCACGTCAACTCCGATGAGCCGGGACTCCGATTGACTCATGAATACCCGGCTTCGCTGTCGATCTGGATATATCGATACGATCATTGCCGAAGTCGCCGGTGTGTGACCGTTGGTGTCCAACGTCGCGTTCCGTGCTTAGGTAGATCCGCCTACTATCCGATACCCTGTAATCCACCGCCGCCAAGGAATTCATGGACCGCTATCGCACGCCGACCGTCACTCTGGCCGAGGCTTATCACGTCGCCCAACGCTGGCTGACGTTCCTCGGCGCCGTCCCTGAGAAGATCACCGAACCGGCAGACGGCATCATCGAACTTCGCAGCGCCGGTCTGGTGACCCGGATCAAGTTCGACAGGGTCGCCATGAGCCCGTCGGCCATCCTCGCCATGCTCAAGGCGACCGAGGGTGAGGCCGTGCGCAGGTTGCTCTTTTCGGTGACCGGGTTTACCGACGGTGCCAAGTCCCTGGGAGAGAGCCGCGGGTTTGGGCTCTTCGATATCGACGCAATCGGTGATGTCCATCCTCACACGACCTATGCCCGTAGCCTCATCCCGAGCGAACCCCTAGAACCGGCGTTTCTTCATATGCCCTCCGTCGAGGATGAAGACGAGGATGCCCCCGTCAACCCGTTCGGGCCGGTGGAAGACGGGGCCGCCGACGAGTGGAGCGATTGCCCCCGTTGCGGGGTCACGCAGCACCATTCGGTGGACGTTTGCGTCAGCTGCGGTGCCGACATGATGGAGCGTGGCCGGGTGGTCACTCCGGCTGCAGCAATCCCACCGCCGATGACGAAGCCCGTGGCGACACAGCGCCAACTGGCGGGCCAACCTCCGGCAACGGCGGTACCGAAAGCCCCCGCCGGCGGACCTCGCCTCCGCTGCCGCACCTGCGGCAGTCACGACATCGAACTAGAACACGGCTGAGCTCCCCCGCGTCTGGCGTATCTCAGCGCTGTATACAGCGCTGAGATACGCCAGACGTCACCAGAACTGGGTCCGGTCGGCCACTAGATGACCATCGAGGTGTCGGGTTACGTTCGCGTATCGCATCGCTCAAAGGAGTATCAATGGCTCTCGCCCATGATGCCGGTCCTATCGACGTCCCTTTGATCCGTCAAACCATCGGCGACAACCTTGCTGCAACTGTCGCCCGGTATCCAGATGAGGAAGCTCTTGTCGTCCCGTATCAGGACGTTCGGCTGACCTACAGGGAGTTTGCGTACGAGGTCGACAGAGTCGCACGGGGATTGCTGGGGATCGGGGTCGTCACCGGCGATCGGATCGGAATCTGGAGCCCGAACAGCGCCGAATGGGTTCTGGTCCAGTACGCCACGGCCCGCATCGGGGCCATCCTCGTGAACATCAACCCTGCCTATCGAACGAGCGAGCTCGAATACGCCTTGAACC
The DNA here is from genome assembly GCA_947258985.1 of uncultured Acidimicrobiaceae bacterium. GTDB lineage: Bacteria > Actinomycetota > Acidimicrobiia > Spongiisociales > UBA5794 > JAAETI01. Next base: position 25,659 of record CAMYKI010000008.1, on the reverse strand, counting down.
AGTCGGGTTGTCGGTACCTCATCTCGGCCCCGGAGTTTCTCAGCAGCAACTACCGGGAAATGATCACCGAGGTCGCCCCCCTGGTTCCCTCCTTGGAAAGGACGCTGTTTCTCGCCTCATCCGATTGGGAGGAGCTGTTGGCCGCCGGGGAGACAGTCACCCTGGACGATTTGGCGGCGGTTGCTGTCGAGCTGGAACCGGATGATCCGATCAACATCCAGTACACCTCTGGTACGACCGGCTTCCCCAAGGGAGCGACCCTCAGCCACATCAACATCCTCAACAACGGCTTCTTCACAGGGGAGATGTGCCACTACACGGCGGCCGACCGGGTGTGTATCCCGGTGCCGTTCTATCACTGCTTCGGTATGGTTCTCGGCAATCTCGCCTGCACGACGCACGGCGCCACCATTGTCGTCCCCGGTGCCCGGTTCCTCCCCGATGCGGTTCTCGAGACGGTGAGCACGGAACGCTGCACCAGCCTCTACGGCGTTCCCACGATGTTCATCGCAGCCCTCGAGCACCCTGATGTGAACGAATACGATCTCTCGTCGTTGCGCACAGGAATCATGGCGGGATCACCCTGTCCCGTGGAAGTGATGAAGCGGGTCATCTCCGATTTCAACATGACGGAGGTGACGATTGCATATGGGATGACCGAGACCTCGCCTGTGTCCACGCAGACAGCGCCCGACGACGATGTCGAACGGCGGGTATCCACCGTCGGTCGCATCCATCCCCACGTCGAGGTCAAGATCGTCGATCCGGCAACGGGCCGGACTCTGGAACGGGAAGAAGCCGGGGAGCTATGTACCAATGGTTACTCGGTGATGCTCGGCTACTGGAACGACCCTGAGCGCACCGCCGAAGCGGTGGATGACGACGGCTGGATGCATACTGGTGATCTCGCCACCATGGACGCCGACGGCTACGTCAACATCGTCGGCCGGATCAAGGACATGATCATTCGCGGTGGCGAGAACGTCTATCCCAGGGAGATCGAGGAGTTTCTCTACACCCACCCCGACGTTGTGGATGCGCAGGTGATCGGTGTTCCCGATGTGAAGTTTGGCGAGGAGATCATGGCCTGGGTGATGCGGCGCAAGGACGCGGATCTCACTTCGGAAGAGCTCACCGAGTACTGCAGGGGCAAGATCGCCCACTTCAAGGTTCCCCGCTACATCCGGTTCGTAGACGAGTTCCCGATGACGGTCACCGGCAAGATCCAAAAGTTCCGGATGCGCGAGTTGGCGATCGAGGAGCTCGGGCTGCAGGACGCAGCCGGTATCGAGAACGCCTGAGGCTGGGCCTGTCGAATGTGGCGAGCTAGGGCTCGACTCTGTCTTCTTTGGCCTCGTCGTAGTAGTCGAGGCGGTCGATCGGAGCCACCAGCGCCGTCATTAGGTTCATGACGTGCGCCGTGATCCGCTTGAGGAAGCGGTAATACAGGGCACGAGCCACGGCCTCCGAGGCCGGCCCGGTCGAGTTGAACGCGGTGCGCACATGGTCGTCATACTCGTCGAGGAAGACGTCGGCCTTGTTGATCAGCGCCTGAGCACCCTCTTCGTCCCGTACGGCGAATACTGCGGTGGCATCCTCCATCAACTGACCCACCTTGTCGCGGTACTCCGCCAACTCTTCGAAGTCGGCTGCACCGGTGAAGTCGGTGCCGAACTTGGCCAGGTCGTATACATTCTTCGAGTAGTCGCCGACCCGCTCTACGTCTTTGACCACCGACATATATGCAAGCGTGTCGGCAATGTCCGTCGTCGGACTGACCGAAGCGTGCATAACGAGAGCGCGGCGCACTTCCTGCTGGGCAACGTTGATCTCTTTGTCGGTCTTCTTGACGTGCTTCTTGGTCTCCTTGGACTTGCCGCCGCCAAAGACCGCACCCATTGCCTCTTCGTAGACGACGTAAGCGTTCTCCATCATCTCGACAAGGGTCTTTTCGACCTCTTCGATGGTCGACTGTCCGCCCCCTCTGAAGAAATCCATCACCATTAGAGCCTCCCTTTACCTCAGAATCAGGATACCGGCGAGGGGTATCAGTACGAACGAAACGAGCGTGTATCCCAGCGCCAGCGACTTGCGCCGCAACGCCAGTTCGGCGAGCTTTTCGGCCAGCGTCACCGGTATGTACCGGATCTTCGGCCACGGATAGATGAGCAGAATTGCAACGGTGTTGAAGATGGTGTGGGTGACGGCAATGGTGAGACCATCGACTTCGCCGATGCCGAGGGCAGCGATCAATGCCGTCACTGTGGTACCGATGTTGGCGCCGAGCGTGATGGGGTATGCATTGCGCACGAGCAGAATCCCGGAGGCGACCAGAGGTATCAGGATCGATGTTGTGATGCTTGACGACTGAACCGCGATTGTCACCAGCATGCCGACGACGATGCCCACAGCCCCGCTCTTAGCCAGGGCCGCATTCAGTGAGCGTTCGATGCGGGCGGCCACCAGCACCCGCATGTTCTTCGTGATGAACGTCAGGGTGAGGAAGATGAGGCCGATACCAACGATGAGGAAGACGACTGCTGCAGCCTTCTCATTGTCGATCCATCCGAACAGGGATTCGACCTGCTCGGCCCCCCACTTCACCGCTCCCTTGATGGGGCTGTTGAACTTGCCGCCACCGATATCGCCGGCGACGGCGTCGGTGATTGTCTTGGCGGTGTTCGAAAGAACCCCGGTGATGACCTCGAGCGGGAGCAGCGCGGCCACGGCCATGAGATTGAAGAAGTCGTGCATCGTTGCCGCGGTGAAGGCTCTCTTGAACTCTTCCGACTGTCTCATGTGCGCCAACGAGACAATGGTGTTGGTGACCGTGGTACCGATGTTGGCGCCCATGATCATTGGCACTGCGTGCTCGACCGAAACGAGGCCGGTGCCGACCAGCCCGACGATGGTCGCCGTGGTCACCGAGGACGACTGCACCAGAACGGTTGCGAGAACTCCAACGAAAAGACCGGCGAGTGGGTTGGATACCCCCTGGAACAAGGCGTCGGTGAAGTCGCTTCCCAGCCCGTTGATACCGCCCTCGAGCAGCTTGACGCCGATCAGGAACGCATACAACAACCCGACGACGAGAAGTGCCCTGACCGGGCCCGACAAAGACGAAGCCTGTCGGCTTGCGGCTGGCGATTCGACGGTGTCCACTACTGCTCCTCCAGTAGACGACTGCTGCCCCCACAGCAATCGCTGCCCAGATACTTGTGCTCGGAGGTGCGCAACGCAAATGGGCCGGTCGCGCTGGATTCTGCAAGACTTCCGGCAACGATTCCAGGAGTGTCATGCCGCATCGCAGCATCATCGAACCGTTCCGTATCAAGAGCGTTCAGTCGATTGATCTTCCCACTGTCGAAGAGCGGGAGACTGCCCTCCACCGGGCCGGATTCAACCTGTTTGGACTTCACGCGGACGAAGTGATCATCGACCTGCTGACCGACAGCGGGACGGGGGCCATGTCGGCCGCACAGTGGGCCGGGATGATGATCGGCGACGAGTCCTATGCGGGGGGACGGTCCTTCTTCCGGTTCGAGACAACGGTGAAGGACCTCACCGGCTTCAGCGAGGTGATTCCCACCCATCAGGGACGGGCGGCCGAGCGGATCCTGTTTGCCAACGCGGTGGCTGAGGGCGATGTGGTGCCTTCGAACACCCACTTCGACACCACGCGCGCCAACGTCGAATACCAGGGGGCAGAAGCCAGGGATCTGGTGATAGCCGAGGGGAGGGACCCGTCGACTGTTCTACCTTTCAAAGGCAACGTCGACACTGCTGCCCTGAGAGCCACCATCGAGGACGTCGGCGTTGACCGGGTGCCGATGGTGATGGTGACCGTTACCAACAACTCAGGCGGCGGCCAGCCCGTCTCGCTGGCCAATCTGCGTGCCGTGCGGGCGGTGTGCGATGAGTTCGGCTTGCCGCTCATCCTCGACGCCTGCCGGTTCGCCGAGAACGCCTGGTTTATCAAGCTGCGTGAGGAGGGCTACGCCGACAAGACACCACGCGAGATAGCCCATGAGATGTTTGCGATCGCCGACGGATGCACCATGTCGGCAAAAAAGGACGGTCTCGCGAATATCGGCGGGTTCCTGGCGCTCAATGACGGCGAACTGGCTGCCCGGTGCCGCAATCTGTTGATCCTGACCGAAGGCTTTCCAACCTATGGCGGCCTGGCCGGGTACGACCTCGAGGCGATTGCGGTTGGTCTCAACGAGGTGCTGGACGAGAACTATCTGCGCTACCGGATTCGCTCGACCGAATACCTGGCTGAGAAGGTCTACGCCGCCGGGGTGCCGATCGTGCGCCCGGCGGGCGGTCATGCCGTGTATCTCGATGCCAAGGCATTGCTGCCCCACATCCCGGCAGGCCTGTACCCGGCGCAAGCGCTTGCCGTCGAGCTGTACCGCAACGGCGGTGTGCGTGGTGTCGAGATCGGGTCCGTGATGTTCGGCAAGCCGCAACCGGACGGCTTGGAGATACCGGCGGCGATGGAGCTAGTGCGGCTTGCGATTCCCCGCCGCACCTACACCCAGAGCCACATCGACTTTGTCGCAGAGGTCGTTATCGACGTCGCCATGGGGGCCACCAACATCGGTGGGTACCGGATCGTGGAGCAGGCGCCGTGGTTGCGCCACTTCACGGCAAGGTTCGAGCCCGTCTAGGTCACCGTCATCGCAGAGGCCGCGGCCGGAGCTCTGTCGTTCCAACAGTGCTAGGTGTCGGTACGTTCCGGTCGTTGGACCATGAAAGAGAAAGGCACCGCGAGGGGTTCGATCGTGGCCTCCTCGACAACCTCAAATCCAAGCCGTCGATCAGCTTCCCGGTGCCCCCAAACATCTGCTCTAGCTGTAGTTGGCGAGCCCCCTGGTAGGGAAAGAGCGCCGCCCACTGATCGGTGTCGTAGAACGCTCGAGCCAACACTCCTCCGGCCCGGCGTCTGTCCTTCTTCTCGAGCGGTAACACCTCCACAGAAGGCTGGGAGATCATGGCTCGACTGTGCCGGCCACGGCTCTGCGCAATCCTCAAGCAGGGCAGGTCCTGAGCCGATCTCCTCCTGTGAAGAGGAAGGACCCTTTGACCTCGTTTCCCAGGATGGGCTTTACAGCGCTGGCGCTAATGCTGGCTCTTACCGCGTGCGCAAGTGCGGGTGAGGAGTCGGCCGTGCCCGTCGAGGACCCATACTTCTTCCCGGATGAATTGGTGGCCGCCGACGCCGCCCTCGATGCGGCCGCTGCGGCAACGACAACGACGGCTGCTCCATCCGTTGTACCCGCTCCGGTGGAGGCCCCTCCACCGCGGGCAGCTGCCGAAGCACTCAATGCCGGGGGGAGGCCGCTTCCGTTGCCGTCTTCCGAGCTGCTCCCAGAAGTCGGGCCTATCGAGCCTTCGGTCGTGACTCAGGACGGCGAGCGGCGTTTGCTGACTGATGTGTCCGTTTCCGTCGCATACGACGCCGAGAACGGATTTGTGGTGGAGCCGGCCGGCTGGTGGGTCATCAACTACCCACTGGAGAGAATTAGAGGGGCCGAGGGTCACACTGCAGATGAGATAGCAACGACCCTGCTGGGTCGGCCGGTTGCTGAGGTCACCAACTACTACTTCTATACGGCGCCGGACTCATCTTCCGGAGAAACCTCAGCTCCAACGGTTGCCGGGCCGGCGCCCGTGCCCATCACGCCGCGTCCTACGCTCGTCGTCGATAACCAGCATCCGGCTGCCTCCGATGAGAACCCCGGGAGCAGGGCGGAGCCGCTGCTCACCGTCGGAGAGGCCGCTTCCCGTGCGGTCCCCGGTTCGACCATCCACGTCTATCCCGGCATATACCGCGAGTCCGTTGTGGTGGAACAGGACGGTACGGCCGACGCTCCTATCCGCATCGAGGGTATCCGGGGGGCATCCGGAGCCATGCCCGTCATCACCGGAAATGATCCGTTGCCCGCCGACTCCTGGGAGCCGGTCGAGGGACTCAGCGGGGTCCTTCGCGCTGACGCCCTCTTCAATCTTCCGGGCACCGTCGCCGTGGACGGCCAGGCGCTGATCGAACGTTCTGCCCCGTGGGATCTAGAGCCCGGAGAGTTCGTCGTTACCACCGGCGACGAAGCCTTCGTCGAGCCCCGATTCGACGGCAACGTGCGTGCGCTCGAGGGAACGGTCTTCGAATTCGGATCGAGTCAGTACATCTGGCAGGTCGAAGAGGCCGATGGGGGCGGATTTGTCGACCTGGGAACCGAATTCGGCGAGGACTTCGAGGGTGGCGTGTACTGGGGATCGGCGTGGGTGTGGGTGGATCGACCGGACCTGGCTGAGGACCACGAGTGGTACGGGAACTACGACTTCGATCTTTCGGTGTCGGGTCCGTTCCGCGCCGGGCGCGTCGCAGGACTTCCCCTCGACGAACAGCCCTACGAATACCGGGTCTGGCTGGATGGTGAGCTGCTGCCGGGCAACGTCCGGGCAGATGTCGACAACGAGGAGGCCGAGCTGGCTCATCCCGAACTGGGCCGCGGGTTGTTCGGTGAGGTCTGGCACAACGTCGTAATGCGCGAGGGCTGGCATCACCTCGTGTTCCAGTGGGACACGACCAGCGCGGCCGTAGCCGAACCGCTGCCCCCGCTATTCCGGTTTGGCATTCCTGAGGTCGTAGGAACCGTAGTCACATCCGCGGAGAAGCCGAGTCAGCGCCGTCCGCGCGACGGTGAAGCTCAGCCCTATGTGTCTGAGTTCATGGTGATCGGGCCGGTGCCGTCTACGTATCAGCCCAGCGTCTATGTGAAGCTGCCCAGGAACACCGAGCCCGACGAAGTCTCCATAGACATGGCTGCACGTAGTGGCCCCGTGGTTTCAATCCTTGGAGACTTTGTGGAGGTGCGCGGCTTTGAGATTCGTCATGGGGCACAGACAGAGGGTGAGGGCCTGGTCGCCGTCGGGAAGCGAGGCGCCGAGCCGGAGGAGAGCATCTTCGTCCAGGGGGCTGTTGTGGAGGGGAACCTCGTGGTCGGGAGCGAGCACACGGGAATCGACATCGCCGTCGAAGGCGACCAGGGAGTGAACCCGATCGCCGTGCGCAACAATTGGGTCATCGATGCCGGCGCAGTTGGTATCGCCGCCGAGGGCAGCAGTGCCCGGTTGACCGCGCAGACACTCAATGACTGGGCTCCAGGGCGCACCGCGGTCGACGTAGCCGACAACACCATCGTCAACGCCGGTTGGGCGGGTTACGACCGCGAGCTCGACCAGTCCGGCATTCTGTTCATCAGAATGGCGGCCAGCTCGATCTCGCGCAACACAATCACCGGGGGTGGTCCCGGGATCACGCTTGCGATCGAGAACTATGCGATCCGAGTTGATGGCAACCGAGTCATAGACCCGTGGGGTTGGGGAATCGGCGTTGAGGCGAACCCCGGCCCGAACCTCGTCGCCAACAACCTCGTCACCGGCCTTCGCACCGGACCCGAATGGAAGAACGCCCACCTGCTGACCTGGGATTCCGACCAAGCCTGGATGATCAACAACACCACCGACGGCGAGTGGGGATCAGAGACCGGTTGGTACGGCGGTGTTGGATCGTGGGGTGCTGCCGGGCCCGAGAACTTCATTCGAATTGAGTACGACACGTGGGAGATGGAGAACTTCCGTAGGGTCTATCTCAACAACCTTTTCCTGGGCAGCTTCCTTGGCGGTGTCGAGGACTACGAAGGCAACTGGGGCGAATCCGACACGTTCGACAGCAACTATCGCGAGGTCCCCCCGGCCGATCCCTTCGAATACCTGGTCGATGGAGCCGAGAAGACCAGCGTGAGCCGAGCCTTCGTTGATCGTGCCGCCGGCGACTATCGACTTCGGTCCTCGTCCGACCTGTCGTCATCGGGGGTTCTCAATCGCACCAGTCGGATGGCTACCCACGATTTCTTCGGGCTGCTCCGTCACCTCGGTGATGAGACCCCGGTCGGAGCCTTCCGGCTCGAACCCCAGATTGAACCGGGGACCTCCGTTATCGAGGTGGAATTCGCCGACGGCACCGCGATTCGGATCGACGGCTAGCCGTACCGTCGCGCCGGTCCGCCGGACGTTCGCTGGCGAAACTGGAGACAATCGCTGGGCGCGGCAGCCGGCCGCACCCGCATCTTTTGCGGGTACGGCTCGGGTGCTCAAGGTCCGGAGGGCATCAGTGCCGCTCCCGTAGTCGATCGACGAGATCGATGTAGACCATCATCATCATGGCGATGTCCTTTCTGTCGGGCCTTCCCGAAGGAGGGCGATTGTCGGGCCGCTCACTTGATCCGAATCACGGAAGCGGCTTCGTTGACACGTGCAATGTGTGCTGCGTCGGCGTCGTTGATCCAGCGCGGTTGGCGCGAGATATCAATGCCGTAGCGAGCTATCGCATTGCTGATGCGAGCGATAGGTGCGTACACCGTTCCCTCCTTTCGGGTCAGTCTCTATCTCGACGGTCCGCCAATCGGCGGTTGCTGGTCGCACTCCCCGTGTCGTGCTTCAGCAATCCGTGCGATTGACGGTCCGCCGGAATCTGCAGGCTGCAATTTGGGCCGTGTATGTGTGCAGGCCGCAGATTCCGACGGTTTCCCGTCGTACGTACACGCCCGAAGGCCAGTACGCGTGGAGCGGTGAGGAATCGAACCTCCGGGTGACCCCCATGAGGTAGGTCCGCCCCAGTGATGCCCGGACTCGCTTGCAAGTCCGTGAGGGCGGGAAATCAAAAAGCCGCCCCTCGGGCGGCTCCTCGGTGAACGATATGCGGGGACAACTAGCGGGTTGTCGCTCCGGTGTTCCGAGAAGCCTGGCTGCTGGACACAGCGCCGATCGCGCCGCCTCCACGGAGGCAGGGAGACGCAAGAAGGATGCCGAATCCAGCTGTGAGATTGCTGTTGATCATCTGCCTCTCCTCTCTTCTCGAAACCTGAAACTGAAACGCCGCAACGCCCCTGAGGGGTGTCACGGCCTGGAAGAACAATCGCACACCCGCCGTGCCCTGTCAAGACCCTTTCTCTCCCGGTCTGGCGTACCTCATGGCGGAATACCGCCATGAGGTACGCCAGACTCCCGGTATGGTGACCGGATGTTGAGCTTCCCCGAGTATCTCGCTCATGTTGACGCCGATGCTCATCTCCTTGCCGCTGCCGCTGCCCGCGGGTTGGACGCCCGGGTGCCGGGTTGTCCGGGATGGTCGGTGATTGATCTGATCGATCATGTCGCCAAGGTCTATTCGAGCCGGATAGATATCGTCGAGCAGAAGCTGGCCGACAGGTGGCCGCCACGCCGACCCCGGCCGGACGGTGTCGACCCGCTCGACTGGTTTCGCACCGAAGCGGCTCGTATGGTCGAGTTGCTCGGCGACGCCGATCCGGCGCAACCGGCTACGAGTTTCACCAGGGATCGGACGGTCGGATTCTGGATCCGGAGGATGGCTCACGAAACGGTGATCCATCGGATCGACGCGGAACAAGCTCACCGCTACGAAAGTGTCATCGACCCGGAGCTGGCCGTCGACGGTGTCGCCGAGATGTTTGAGGTGTTTATCACGCGTCACCGGGGCGAGTTCATCCCCGGGAATGAGGTGGTCAGGGTCCTGACGGGCGATTCATCGTGGACTGCCCGTCTCGGCCGACTGGTCGACCCTCGAGGAGACGAGACTCCCAAGGCCGTCCTCGAGTCGGGCGCCGAACCGGATGCGGTCTTAACCGGTGAGCCCGAGCGGGTACTGCTGTGGATGTGGGGGAGGGCGTCGTCGGACGAAGTGATGGTGAGCGGCGACGCCGACCTGACCCGCCGCTTCAGGGAAGTCTGTTCGGTCTAGTCCTCAGCCGGCGCGGCGCGGCGCTCCTCCATCAGCTTGCGCATCTTCTCGTGCGTGTCGTAGCGGCGCTTCATGCGTTCCTCGAAGTGCTGCGAAGCTTTGTCGCGGCTTTGCCTGCGGGTTGTGGGCCCGTGCGTAGCGTCATGGTCGTTGCGCCGGAACCCGCTGTCGTGACTCATAGAGCACCTTTCGTCCGCTTCTCCCATCATCAGCGATCAGGGCGCCGATGTGAAGAGTCATTGCTATGTGATTCCGCGCTGATGAGGGGTCTCCCGGTCGGAGAGATGCATCGACACGGTGAGAGTGCGACACCACTGTGCGATCCGGGTCTGCTCTCCGTCAGGGCAACCGGCGACCTCGCCGGGCAGGTCTCGATCGGAGAAGACCTCGATCCGCACCGGGTCCAACCACCCGAGACGTCGGAGCAATCTGATGAGTCGATCCCACGAGCGGTCGTACGCCTCTTGCCCGGATCCGCAGGGTCCGGGTGCAAATACGGCGACATCCCTAGCCAGCAAGTCATCGCGATGCTGTTTGAGGAAGCGTCTTGTGGATCGCTGCCATCTGCCGTGACAAAGCCGGGCGCCGATCACCACCGCGTCGTAGCTGCCGATGTCGGTGACTTCGCTGCTGCATTCCAGATCAACGGCAACGTCGCGCATGCGGAGGGCGTTGGCAATCTGCGCTGCTACCTCACAAGTAGCCGGCTTCCTTGTAGCGCATACGACGAGGCAATTTCGCACAGTCCTCCAAAGGACCTACTTCCGTCAGTCTGCGTCACCACGTCCCGAATTTGAAGGGCCAAACGGTGTACGCCGATCTGCCATCGGTCATCAAACTCGCGCCGGTAGGCAGCAGAGGATTGCCGCGGCGGTCGATCTGACACATGATGGACCAAGAGTCTCGTCGATACCTCCGGCACGAAACACCCCCGAGCGGTGTCTTCCATAGGGAGACGAGAGAAGGCTGTCCCGTGGTTAGGAACCAGGCTTCGCAGTTGGATGAGGATTCCCGGCTCTTCGCCGAGCTCTATGCACCGCTCCGCCGTTTCGCCGCTGTTGTCGGGCCCATCGAGATGGACCCTGACGATCTTCTCCAGGAAGCTGTTGCCCGCGTGTTGCGTCGCCGCCGGCTCACCGATCTTGATCAGCCGGGTGCCTACTTGCGGAGGACGATGGTCAACCTCGCCTCGAACGAACGAAGAAGCTTGGCCCGGGAGCGAAGGGCACTCGCCCGGCTTGGTGCCTCAGCCGAGGCGGGCGGCGACAGCTATCCATCAGACATCAACGAACTGCTGAATCTGCAGCCACGGGAGCGCGCCGCTCTCTATCTCGCTGAGGTCGAAGGCTACCGCTACGCCGAGATCGGAGAACTGTTGGGTTGCTCGGAGGGTGCGGCGAGAAAGCGTGCGATGCGAGCACGCCGACATCTCTACGCACAGGTACTCGGGGAGGTAGCTGATGGGTGAGGAATTGACCCGGTCGTTGCAGATGCTGGCCGAGCGTGGAGCGCCCAGAGGGGCGGTTGCGGTGCTGGAGGATGCCCGATCCGAAGCCGGTGCGAACTCGGCCTTCGATCGATCGACCTGGCGACGAGGTCTCGTGGTCGCCGCGGCAACGGCGGCAGCGATTCTCGTTCTGGCAAGTGCCGCGTTGCTGGCTACTCGATCGACCGGTCAACAGCTGCTTCCGCCCGCGCTAGAGGTGCCTCTCCAGACCCAGGTGATCGAGGGCGTGTTGTTCCACCAAGGAGACGGCCGCCTTGACGCACCATCTGGCGAGATGGACGTAGTGGCACCTACGGAAGGTTCGAACTGGCCCGTAGTCGTGATGTTTCACACTCTCGATGAGACCAAGGCGGCTCATTACGAGGATGCCCTGCTGCTCGCCGAGCAAGGGAGAGTTGTGTTCTTGCCGACCTGGATGAACCTCAACCCGGATTGGATGGCGGAATCCAGCGCGGGAGACATGTGGGATCTCATGACCCAGGAGGCGACCTGCGCACTGGCGTTCGCCGGGGCACACGCCGCCGACTACGGCGGCGATCCGAAGCGGATCACGCTGTTTGGGCATTCGGCTGGGGGGAATGGTGCGTTGATGGCCGGTCTGACCGACGCAGTACCACACGAAGCCTGCCTCGAGTCCGGCCCGGTTCCAGCGGTGCAGAGGATTGTCACAGTCGACGCAGACTGGCTCGCGGCCACCACGGATTGGGATGATGATCTGGCGGACCAACCGGATGCCTTGTACGCGATCACTCCGTACCGACATAGCTCTGCTGTGGCCGGGATCACGATCCATGTGTTGGCGACCGATGATCCGCCCATCTTGGGCTATCCACGCGAGGTGCCGGATGACCCGACGCAATCCTGGCTGGCCTATCGACATCCGGACGTAGATCTCGTCGCCGACCTGCAGGCCCTTGGCTATCTGGATGACGGTGCCATATCTCTCAAGGAGTTGGCGGGCTACGGCCACTTCGCCATGACGCAGAGCGGATACCGGGCATTCCTTGATGTGTTGCCCGACTCGAGCTTCCGGAACTGGAGTGTTGCCGGTGAAGCGCTGGTGCTGGAGACGGTGCTCGGGAATGCGGAACGATAGGAGAGAGAATGAACCGAGCCACTCAACTTGCCTTTGTTGCAGTTCTTCTACTTGCCGCCTGTGGCACCAGCGGGACATCTATGCCTACACCGGTCGTGTCGGCATCGGAGATTCAACAGCTCAGCGCCGAAGCGGATGCGTTCGCTGAACGCTACATGGCGCTGTGGCCCGATGTCGACGCTTACGCCGCCGTCTACGCAGAGGAGGTCATCGGAGCCGATCCGACCGGGCGCGACTCGGACGGCGGCAAGCAAGCATGGCTGAATATGTGGGTAGCGTGGGAACGGCTGACGGATTACACCATCGATGTCACGGGCACCTTCATCTCCGCCGACGGCGCTGCCTACAAGCAGCTGTGGCGGGGCCTATGGCCGACGGATGTCGGCTTCCCGGTCGAGGGCGAGCGCGACCCCGACGGGATGAGCTACTTCGAAACCTTTGCCTTCGCGGGAGGCAAGGTCGTTGTCAGCGACGTGTGGTGGTACCCGAAAGACAACGAGCGGGTTGGTTTTGGCTGCTTTGCAGTCGATGGTTGTCCTGCATTGCAGGAGACGGTCGACCTGTACATCAGTGCTTGGACCGCTCGTGACTCGGACGCGATTGCCGCCTTGTACAGCGATGACGGGTCCTTTACCGACAGCCTGTTTGGTCACGAAGCCACCGGGCCCGAGTCCGTCGGTGCTCTCGGCGACAAGCGTTTCGGATCCACGGGGGATCTGACTATTGAGGTTCTCGACCTCTTCTCATGGACCGATGGGTACGGTCAACCCAGCGATCAGGACCCGCACCACGGGGAACTCCTCGGCGTCACTATCCACTATTGCGCCACCATCAACGGCAACGGGGCCAAATACGTCCAGGAGGCCGTGACCACACTGGAATTGGGCCATCGTTATGTGACCGATGACCTCTATACGCACGTCGACATAGATCCGGAGGGCCTGATACATCGCGAGGTCGTCTACCACGAGCCGGTGAGCCTGCTCGTCGCTGCGGAGGCGGGAGCATGACGAAGGCAATACCAGCAGCAGTACTCGCATTGCCGGTCAGACCGTGCTTCACGCCGGGGGTCGGCAATTAGCCCTTGAGCGCCGCCGCCAGCCGGTCAACGTCCTCCTCGGTGTTGTAGAGGTGAAACCCAGCGCGTAGCCTGCCGGCCCGGTATGCGGTGTGGAGCCCGGCGAGTCGGGTGTCATCGAAGCTCGGCTCGAGATCGAGTGACACAATGGCTGAGGTACTCGGTCCGAGCCCAAGCTGCTCTCGGAGCGAATTCGCCAGCCCTACGTTATGTCTTCGAATCGTCGCCACCCCGACATCGAGGAGCAGTTCGAGAGCCGGGACCAGCGCCACCCAGTTCAACCAGCCGGGCGACAGATCGAAGCGTCGGGCGTTCGTTGCCAACCGCAGCGGCGGTCCGTAGATGCTGTCCCAGGGATCCTCGCCGGCGTACCAGCCGGCGTACAGGGGTTGTATCCGCGCTTGCAGCTCGGGGCGCACGGTCATGAACGCTGTACCGCGGGGGCTGAGCAGCCACTTGTAGGTTCCGGCGATGACAACGTCGAAGCGAGTCGCATCGAAAGGCAGCCAACCGGCACCCTGGGTCACATCGACGATGGTCAGCGCACCGTGGTCGGCGGCCGCCGTCGCGATCTCAGCGAGATCGGCAACCCGTCCGTCGGCGGACTGCACCAAGGAGAGGGCGACCACATCGAAGTCTTGCCCGATCGCGGCAGGAAGGGTTTCGAGCGGAACGAAGGTCACTTCCAAGTCCGGCCGCACCAGCAAAGGGAAGATCACCGAGCTGAACTCGTCGTCCGGCACCAGAACCCTCGATCCCGACGGAATCGCGGTGACCGCCAGTGCCACCAGGGCGGACACCTGACTACCGATGGCCACCCAGCCGACGGGGACTCCGGCAAGTTGGGCGAACAGCTGCCGTGCCGCGGCGACATCCTCGTCGTACGCCGGGGCTTCTGCCTTTCCTCCTTGCCATTCTGCGATGGCTTTCTGTAGCGCGTCGACGGCGCGCTGCGGAGGCAAACCGATCGCCGCAGTGTTGAGGTATCCCGGTGCGCCGGGGAACTGGTGATGGGCGTCGGCTATGCGCATATGGTGCAGGATGGCGTTGCGATCGATGAACTTCAAGTGGGACCAGAAGGGCAGAACGCCCCTGTCGCGGCGCGTCCCGGGTTGATACGTTAGGGCGGTTCCAGTGAGGAGGCTTGATGACCGACAAGACCGCCGACCTAGCCGGACCGGGGATCGGGAACTATCCCGATCTCGCCGATATTCTCCCCGGCGACTACGAGTCGCTCCTTACTCCCCGAGAGACCATGGACGCGCTGTTCGCCGCCAAGGGCTACATCGAGGCGAACCTCTGTAAGGAACTGAACCTGATGATGGTGCAGGTTCCGCTGATTGTTGATTCCGAGAGCGGCGTCAACGACATGCTCGATCGGGATGGCTCCAGAAGCCCGGTGGGTTTTCACATCAGCAACGATCACGACAAGCACCCCATCGACGCTCAGGTCGTTCAGGCTGCGACCAAGTGGAAGAGGACCGCGCTGGCCCAATTCGAGATGGAGGTCGGAGAGGGCATCTGCACAGATATGAAGGCGGTCCGCAAGGATTACTTCCTAGATCACGACCATTCCGCTTACGTAGATCAATGGGACTGGGAGCGAGTGATCTCCCCCGAACAGCGCAACCTCAACTTCCTCACCGGCGTCGTCCAGAGGATATGGAGCGTCCTGGTTGGGGCTGAGAAGCATGTTCAGCAGATGTACCCCCAACTGAACACGCCGAAGTATCCCAACCTTCCTGAGGAGCTCACCTTCCTCCATGCCGAAGAGATTCTCGACATGTACCCCGACCTGCCCCGCAAGCAGCGGGAGACCCGGATCGTGCAGGAGTACCCGGCCATCTTCATCTACGGGATCGGATGGCCGCTCGCCGACGGATACCCCCACGAGATGAGAGCGGCCGACTACGACGACTGGATCACCGAGACGGTTTCGGCAGCAGGCAAGCCGAGCCACGGTCTCAACGGGGACATTCTGGTGTGGAACCCGGTCACCCGACGGCGTCACGAGCTCACTTCGATGGGAGTCCGGGTCACCAAGGAGACTCTGGTCACCCAGCTGGCAATGACCGGTCAACTCGACTTCCTCGAACTGCCCTATCACCAGGCCATAATGAACGACGAGATTCCGCTGTCTATCGGCGGCGGAATCGGTCAATCACGTACCTACATGATGCTGCTCAAGAAAGCTCATCTCGGAGAGGTATCGGTGACCGTTTGGCCCAAGATTCTCAAGGACCTATGCGCCGAGCGGAACATCCACGTTCTCGAGTAGATCCGGTCTGGACGTCCGGCTGAAGCCGAGGTATATCTGGGGGTGAAGACCCGGAGGTGATCATGTGCCTTTCGGCCGAAGTAGATCTGGTCGCCGGGCTGGTCATTGGGGCTGCAGGAATCGACGCCCTGCGTCATGCCGAGGGTCGCAAGGAAGTTGCCGTTGCAGCTTTCCCGGTATTGCTGGGCGCTCATCAACTCATCGAGGCTGTCGCCTGGTGGGGGCTCGAGGGAAGAGTGGCGGCGGCAGCCGGGGAGATTGCCGTTTGGATCTACCTGCTCATTGCGTTTGGTGTGCTGCCCGTCTTTGTGCCAACGGCAGTAGCTCTGCTGGAACCTGACTTATCGAGAAAGAGAGCCATGCGGCATCTCGCCGTAATGGGCGGAGCAGTGTCCCTCGTGTTGGTCTCGACGATGATTCGTGGCCCCGTAGAAGCAGCGGTCGGCGGTCGCTATATCGCCTACGAGATAGGACTCAACCATGGCGGGTGGGTGGTTGCCGCTTACGCAGCAGCGACTTGCGGTGCGTTGCTCATGTCCAGCCATCAGATCATTTTGCGCTTCGGCTTATTCAACGTCGTAGCGGTCGGTGTTCTCACCTGGCTAAACACCAGTGGTTTCGCTTCGCTGTGGTGCGCCTGGGCTGCCATCGCCAGTCTGGGTATCGCCTTCGGTCTGAGATCTGGGGCCCTGGTTCCCGAACGGTCGAACGCCCTCGACCGCGCCGTTACCGGTTGACCGGGGGTCCTCGCAATACGTCTGCCATCCAGGCTTCGTGCTCGACGCCGGTCTCGGGAATCCAGCTATCGCGCCACCAGGTAGCGCCGGCGGCGGCGATCTCCCCCATCCATTCGGTGAGGTCGGCACCGGGAGGGTGGGTCCCGGCAAGGGCGAAGTCGAATGGCTCTGTCGAGGTCCGGTGCTCACCGACATACGACATGATCGCGGAAGCGGCCTCGGGGGTGGGAGGGGAGAACACGTCTTTCTCGATGTCGTACATAATGGGAGCAATCCCGTCCCACCTTGCTGCACGACGTACCGGCCGCTTCTGTGGCCACATCGCCGCAACCCAGATGGGGATGCGCGGCTGTTGGACCGGGCGGGGGAGGAAGGTGACCTCTTCCATCTGGTAGTGCTCACCTTCAAAGCCGAACGGTTCTCCCGTCCACAGACCGGTGAGGATGTCGAGGCCCTCGTCGAGCATGTCGGCGCGGGTTCTCAAGTCGATCTCGCCGTTGAAGCGAGTGAACTCCGGATCGGTGGGCCAGCCGATGCCGACGCCGAGCGTGAGGCGGCCCTCGCTGAGCAGGTCGACGCTGACGCACTCGCGGGACAGCTTCCATGGATGGCGGCGGGGAATCGGGGTCACCATCGACATCAGGCGGATCCGATCTGTGCTCATCGCGGCGGATGCCAGCAGTACCCAGGGATCGGCCACTTCGGCACCGTCCCACACCAGGATGTGATCCCACACCGAGATGCCGTCCCACCCTGCGTCCTCGATCTGTTTGGCGAACTCAGCAAACCGTTTGGGATCCGACCACATACCAAAGTTGGGAACGTCCACGCAGTACTTCACCAGACACCACCTTGGCTAGAGCGCGCCTTGAGCGTAGTCCCTCCGCTCTGGCGTACCTGGTGGCGGTATACCGCCACCAGGTACGCCAGACGCCGAAAGCAGGGCGCACCCCGGGGTGACCCTGAGGGCGGTCAGGGTCGAATCAGGGGCATGCCCGATGGTGCCCGGCCGTTCCGCGACGCACAATCTGCTTATGGAGTTTCTTCTTCGACAGATCGAGTGGGGCCAACTGGCCGGGCTGGTTACAGCTCCGGTCCTGGCCGCCACCGGCCTGACCGCCGGTCTCCTCCTCACAGGCTTGGCCGGCCGGATCATCGCACTGGCCGAAGAACTCCAGTGGAAGCTGTTGCCCTCCTCACCGGCTCCGGGTGCCGGTGAGATGGAGACTGCCAAGAATCCCGGGAGGTCCCATCATGTTGAGTCTCATCGCCTGGATACTGCTGGCCGTCTTCGCCTGGCCGTTGGCCCTGGCCGTACTGATCCTCTATCCACTCGTGTGGCTGCTGAGCATTCCCTTCCGTCTGATCGGCCTATCCGTCAAGGGTGTCTTCGAGCTGCTCGAAACGATCATCCGGCTGCCGGTCCGGCTGCTGGAAGGAACGAGCGTCGCCTAGCGGGTGACCGTCGGCTCGACGACACCTGCGATGTAGGCTGCCGCGATGCGCCTATATCTCATTCGTCACGCCGTCACCGCCGAGACCGGCAAGCGCCTGTCCAGCGCGGATCCCAGCATTCAGCTTTCGTCGGACGGCGAAGCCATGGCAGCGGATCTCGCCGAACATCTCACAGCCGTAGACCTGGCGGCGGTGTACACGAGCCCAGTCGAACGGTGTCGCCAGACGGTGGCACCGCTGGCGGTGCAGCGTGGCCTTCGGCCCCGCAAAATCGGGGCCTTCGCCGAAGCCGACTACGGGACATGGTTGGGGAGACCGCTTCGTTCCGTGTTCAAGCTGAAAGCCTGGGGCCGCCTTATGGCCTCGCCGGCGCGGTTTCGATTCCCTGAAGGTGAGACGTTGCGCGAGGTGCAATGGCGCGCCGTTGCCGCCGTTGAGCGACTTGCTGAGTCCCACCGGGGCGAATCGGTTGCCATGGGCAGTCATGCCGATGTGATCAGGGTGATCCTTGCCAACTACCTGGGCATGCCTCTCGACCTCATTCACAGGATCAATGTCCTGCCGGCGAGCGTCTCGATAGTCGACCTCGCCCCGTCGGGAGCGGTCGCCGTTCCGGTTGTCAATCACGTTGTAGATCCGGGGAGGTGGCGATGACTGTCGAACGTTTTGCCGCCGGAGCGATCGGTCAGCCCGGTGACCGGGAATTTCGGCTGGAAGCTGTTGTCGATGGTGCTGCCACGGCGTATCTGATCGAGAAGATCCAGGTGGCAGCTCTTGCGAAAGAGGCGCAGGCCCAGTTGCGCGAAAGCGGGAACCTGGGTGTCGGGCTTGGGCTCGATCCGGGTGGGGTTGATGCCGACATGGACGTCGCTTTTCGCGTTGGTGGCCTGCATCTCGCCTTCGATGACACCACCGGCATTGTCCTGGTGGTGATCCACTCGACAGACGACAGCGATCCTCCGGTGAAAGTCGAGCTGACCCAGGCTCAGCTCGATGCCTTTGCTCGCGATGCCCTGATCGTTGTCGCCGGGGGACGACCGGCATGTCCCCGCTGCGGGCTCGCCATGGATCCCGACGGTCACAATTGCCCCCGTAGCAACGGCGACCTACGCGGTCATCGGCCTTGAGCCAAGATTGGAATCCAGAGATTGCCGAGGTCGTCGGCCGCTTTGTCGATGCCTCCAACGCCACGCTGCTGGCTACGACCGTCACGGGGGAGAAGGTGGTCTACAAGCCGACCGCTGGAGAGCGTCCGCTCTGGGACTTCGCCGTCGAGACTCTCGCCGCCAGAGAGGTCCTGGCCTACGAGGTGGCTCAGGCAATGGGAGAGAGCATTGTCCCAGAAACTGTGCTGGGTGAAGGCCCATATGGGCCCGGAGCGATTCAGCGTTACGTTGATATCGATCCGGAGTTTGATCCCGTCGCTGAAGTGCAGGCTGGATCGGGGCGACTCTGGCCGTTCGCAGTACTCGATCTCGTCACCAACAACGCCGACCGGAAGTTGGGCCATTTCATCTCGGACGGACAACGGCTTCTTGGTATCGACCATGGCCTCACCTTTCATCCCGAAGACAAGCTGCGCACGGTCCTGTGGGGATTTCGCGACCGGCCTGTGCCGTCCGCGCAGATCGAGGCGTTGCGGCTTCTCGCCGGTGCTCTCGGACACGGGCTCGGGGAGCGGGTCGAGAGCCTCCTCGGCGCTGAGGAACGGACTGCGCTCCAAGACCGGACGGAACGGCTTCTCGAGAACCCAGTTCATCCGCTACCTCCGACCGACCGACCCCCATTGCCGTGGCCGCCCTACTGATCACTCGGGTGGGCACGGCTCGTTCAGCAGCCCCAGCTCCACCTTCGTCTGGCCGGCGGTAACGGCTCCGCCGATCGTCACCTCAATTTCGAGCAATCCTGCGCAACCCGAATCGAAGGCTCTCCGCACATCCTCCGGCCAGCCGTGGGAGTCGGAGTAGGTGAACTGGTTCTCGTCGATCTCGATCCTCACCAGCAAACCGGGGCTAGATGCGGGGATGGTCGTTGCCAATCTCGCTGGTTCGTCGGCGTCAGCGGCGGATCCGCTCATGCCGACCGGTCCCGCCCCGGCGTCGAGAAACACCGTGACCCCGCCGTGGCGCAAAGAATCCGCCAACTCGATTGTCAGAAGTGCGGCATGGGCGGGGCCGGTCTCCCCCCACGGGGCCTGGAGGACACAGAGGTCATAGATCGTGGCGGATGGCGCATCGAGTGGGGGGTCGCCGTATTGGATACCTTCCGGTGTGTACAGGTGGGCGTGGTACGACTCGTCGGGTAGGGCAGGCTGCAGGATGTAGCCGGCCTCGTCGAACTCGAGGAAGCGAACAGAGGTGATCGGGCCCTCTTCCGGTATCTGACCGACACAAACCCAGCCAATGTTGGGCGTGGTTACCTTGCCGTAGATGACGCGCGGAATGGTGACGTCGCACTCGTACCCGGCATCGAGGTCCTGGTCTGCAAGCCACCCGCAGGTCTCCGTTGCGCTGGTCACCCGCGCGCCGCTGGGACATAAGCGTTCGACGTGTGTTTGCATCCCGGGTGCAGTAGCGACGATTGCGGGACACTGTCCTGCATACAGATCGATCCTGGTGTCGTCGACGTCGATCGACTGAACGACCTCACCGGTCGGCAACTGTGGCGGTTCCGGCCTTTCCGGGCCCCGGTCTCCGGTGTCACCGCCGCATGCAGTCAAGAGCAGAAGAGCAAGGAGCACTGGTGGCCGCATCGACGAATCCTAGGGGTGATCGGCCTAGGCGGACTCTGCGTGGATCAACGCGACCACCGTGTCGCCGGGACCCGCGTCTCGCAGTGGATCGGTGTTCTCCGTAACGATGACTTGCACCCTTCCGGTTGCTTTGATCACAAAGAGGACGGCGGCAACGTGCTCGGCGGTGAGCTGCGACTCGAAGATGGCGGGATCGCTGCCGAGCTTGATGCGGCGAACAGCTCCGCCGTGGTCGAGCAACGTCTCGAGTGAGAGGTAATCCCATTCGGTACGAAAGAGCTGGCGTCCCCCGTACTCGGAAGCGGGATCGGAGCTGATTCCTGCCCCCTGGCTGCGGGGAGCCAGCTGGAATGTTTCCGCTCCGCCAAATGTGGTCGCAAACTGGGTGCTGGCAGGTCGAGGTCGACGTCTCTGGTGAGCACATTCCCGTAAAAGGTACGCCGGCCGGCCATACGCGCCTCATAGTGGTCCTGTCGGTTGGTGGTGGCCATCACGACGGCAACGCCGGAGTCGGCCAGGGCATCGCCGATGGCCCGCTCCACCCGGCCGGCACCGAGGATCAGACATCCCTCCTGATGACGCTGGGCAAGACCGAGGCGTCTGGCGAGCGGTCCCATCCCGACTCCGTAGATCATGACGGTTCCCACGATGACGGCAAACACAAGAGGAGTCAGCTCCTCGGCTCCTGCGATGCCTTCCTGCTGTAGTTCCAGCGCAAAGACAGAGGCGACCGAAGCGGCCACGATGCCGCGCGGGGCGACTCCGGCGATGAGTGCGCGTTCGCGCCGGTTCAGCCGGGAGCGCCATGTGGAGGCAGCCACGGCGAGCGGCCGGGCTACGAGAACCAGGGCAAGGATCAGGGCGATGGCGCCGGGCAGATCGACCCGGAGCTGTTCGGTAGTGAGCCGTGCACTCAGGATGATGAACAGCACCCCGATGAGCAGCACGCGCACTACCTCGGAGAATTGGATGATGTGCTCGGTGCGGGCCCGGCGCTGGTTGGCGAGCGTGAAGCCGAGCGCGGTGGTCGCCAGCAGCCCGCTCTCGGCCACCAGCAAGTCGGCGGCCGTGAATGAGAGGAGGGCGATGCTCAGCCCAAAGAGCGGCTGGAGGTGTTCGGACACCCAGTGACGGCGCAGTGCCTCGCTGGCGGCGAATGCAACCGTGGCACCGACGGCCACACCGGCGACGACAAAGGCGACCATGTCGGCCACGATCCCTCCGCCCGGGGCGGAGGTCGGCCCTCCCAGAAGCAGGATCTCGAACGTGATCACGGCGAGAAGTGCCCCAATGGGATCGATGATGATGCTCTCCCACTTGAGGATCGACGCCACTGACCTGCTGGGACGTACCAGGGTTAGTAGCGGTCCGATCACCGTCGGACCCGACACAACGAGGATCGCCCCCGTGAGCACAGAGAGCCCAATCGACAGGTCGGTAAAGGCACTCGTGACCACTGCTCCGATGGCCCACGTAATGATCACCCCCACGGTCACCAGCAGCCAGAGGACCCGCTGTTGACCCTCCATTTCCCGCAACCGCAGGCTGAGCCCGCCTTCAAAGAGGATGAGACCCACCGCAATGGCAACCACAGGTGTCAGCAGGTCCCCGAGCAGTTCATCGGGATTGACCAATCCGAATATCGGGCCGATGAGGAAGCCGGTCACGAGCAACGGCAGAATGACCGGAACCCGGGCGCGCTCGCTGAGCCACGTTATGGCAAACGCCAATACGACGACGCCGGCCAACTGCACAATCGGATCTTCGACCATTAATCCCTTGGGACGAGTGGTCGGGATTGTACGTGCGGCCGGCCCGGTATGGAACTGTGGTGTTTCCCGGACTTCCCCGGGGGTCAGCGGTCGAGTTCCGACCGCAGCGACCGGGTCATCATCCGTTCGTACACCGAGGGGGCGACGGCATTGAGGACGCGGGTTAGGCGCCCCACGTTGCCGAGAATGAGCGAGCTGCGACGGCGCTCGACTGCCCACACGATTCGTTCCGCGGCGTCCTCGGCCGACATCATCTTGCCGACCCGCGACTGCGGATGATCGGTGATCTCCCCGTCCCCGCCGACGGTGTGGTTACGCAGGGGAGTGTCGATGAATGAGGGGGCCGCGATGAGAACATCGACGTGTTTGTCTGCCACCTCAGAGCGCAAGGTGCCAAAGAGCCCGTGGAGTGCGTGTTTCGAAGCGGCGTATCCGGTGCGTCCCAGAAGCGGGGCGTAGCCGGCAGTGGAGCTGATGACGACGATGGCACCGCGGCGCTCGATGATCCTTGGCAGGGTCTCCTTGGTGCAGTTCACCGCACCCCAGAAGTTGATGTCCATGATGCGGTGTAGCACCGCGACGTCGGTATCGACGAACGCGCTTCGATGCGATAGGCCGGCGTTGTTGACGAGTATGTCCGTGGGCCCGAGTTCGTCGTGTACCCGGGCGATGGCCGCACGGCAGCTTTCCCGGTCGGTCACGTCGCATTCGATGGCGAGGGCGGGCCGTTGGGTGATGCGATCGGCGGCGAGCACCGCGTTCTCGTAGTCGATGTCGAGCAGCGCAACCCCGGCCCCGGCGTAGGCGAATTCCTGGCCGAGGGCGGCACCGAGGCCACCGCCTCCGCCGGTGATGACAACGTTCTTCCCCTCGAGCCTCCGCTTAGCCATTGCGGGTCTCCACGAACACGTCAAATGCTTCCCGTGAGGTCTTCGCCGGGGTGTAGCCGAAGTCCTCCTTCAACCGTCGATTGTCGAGGACGGGCCGATACCGCAGGAAGTCGAGCTGCTCCGGCCCATATCGGGTGAGCTTCAGGGCGCGCAGCAGTCGCAAGCTCACCTTCGGCGTTCTCGACGGCGATGCCGGGGAGTGCGTTGGCCACGCTCGGACCGTTCGACGCGATCGCCACGCCGAGGTCACCGCGGAGCCGCGCATACGCGGCTGCCATATGTATCGCGGTGGTCTCATGCCGGGGCGTCACCACTTCGATGCTGCCTGCTACCAATGCGTTGAGCAGGCCCAGATAGGTCCCGTCGGGGATACCGAATACCTTGGCTACACCCTCCGCTTCGAGAACGTCGGCAATGATCCTTCCACCGTTGTCGGCCACTCTGCCCTCCTCTTCCGAAATGGACTGTAATCCGAAGGACGTCGCCGGGTTCTGTCCATTGCCGGGCGGGTCAGAGCTGCGGCTTGACGTCCCCTCTTCGTCGGTGGCGACAGAGCCGCCGGAAGAGCTCGAAGTATGAACCAGCCGTCACGTGTCGTCGGGGAACCCTTCGATGAGGAGAACCTGCGACCGAGCGGATTGATGTCGCAGCGGAATGATCGCCTCGTATTCGGGGTCGGCGTACCAGGCGCGGGCGTGTTCGAGGGACGGAAACTCGAGGACCACGATGCGTTGTGCCGGCCATCTTCCCTCGACCACCTCACTGGCAGCACCGACGATGATCGCTCGTCCGCCATGCCGCTCTTCGATGGCCGTCGCTTGTTTGGTGTACTCGACATAGAGGTCGGCATCGCTCACATCGAGCAGAACCACTGCGTATCCCCTAGGCACAGCACCACGGTAGCGCCGTCCCTCTCTTCTAGAGTCCTCGGTTGACAAGGAGCAATCTCCAATTACCGCAGAAGAAGGCGCTGTAATCGAAATCAGGGAGCTCGGTGCCGAGGGCATCAAACTCATCCGAGAGATCGATCGGTCAGAATCCGTTGATACGCTGTACACCGTCGAGGGCGGGCGAATCATCAGCGAAACTGCGGAATTCGAGGTGCCGCCGTGGGATGCCGATGGCCATGGTGACCACAGCTCGGCCCGGCGGATCGCCGAGTTCCGGCCGGTCGTTGAAGGTGGGGCGACCTTGCTTGGCGCGTTTGTCGACGAACAGTTCGCCGGTATCGCCATTGTGGATCCTTCGTTCGAAGAGGGGACCGCCTGGTTCGCCTTCCTCCACGTCAGCCGTCGGTACCGGCGCCGCGGAGTTGCTTCTGCACTGTGGGCCAGCGGTGAAGGGATCGCCGCCATCGCAGGCGCAACATCGATGTATGTATCGGCGACGCCGAGCGGCTCAGCCGTCGGCTTCTACACCAGCCGCGGGTGTCGTCTCGCCGAACAACCGCATCCCGCCCTGTTCGCCAAGGAACCCGAGGACATTCACTTGATTTGTGCTGTCGCCTAGAGCCGGTCGCCCCGTGGTGGCCGGGTCAAGCCAACACCCTCACGCAGCAGTTCCTCGAGGACATCGGCAGCCATCGATTCGCCACCTGCCTCGGCGAAAGCGTGGGCTACTTGTCGGGCCCCAGCTTCGAGTGACAAGGCTTTGCGGACTGCGGCGGTCAGGGTTGTGGCGCTGAGCTTCTTTGGCAGTAGCCGCACTCCGGCACCAGCGTGTTCGGCGCGGCGGGCGACCTCGTGTTGATCCCGTCCGAAGGGCACGACGACCAAGGGGATTCCTTGGGCAAGGGCACGTTGGCTGATGCCCATACCCCCGTGACAGACGACTGCCGAAGCCCGGGGGAGAATGGCGTCATGAGGGATGAAGCGCTCTACCCGGGCGTGAGGCTGACGTTCTGCCGCAAGCTCCTCGGGAGTGAACGCCGCGCTGGTGGCGACCACGAAGAATCCCGATTGCGGCAAACCTTCCAGGGCCGCTTCCAAGATCGCTAGGTCCTCCTGTCGTTCCGTCGAACAGGTGACCAGGACGATGGGGCGATCGACATCGGTGAGCCATTCGGGTTCCTCACTCTTGGGGCCCCAGGTCGCCGGCCCCACCAACCGGAAGTTGTCGGGCCAGTCCACCCGCGGATATTCGAGAGGCTCGGCGGTGAAATAGATCACGCGAGGGGGCTGGGTGAGGAAGCTGTCCATGCTCTCCAACGGGGGAAGCTCGAGCCTGGTACGGGGCGCATTGATTCCAGGGAGCGCCAGTGACGACATC